>JBAVYF010000137.1:0-8908 GCA_049698655.1 Occallatibacter sp.
ATCAAGACATGCTCGTCCTAGCCTCAGCCTCGCCCCGCCGCCGCGAACTCCTCGCCCAGGCCGGCTACTCCTTCGAGGTCCATCCCGCCCATATCCCCGAGGACCCGCTTCCCAACGAAGACCCCATCGCCTACGTCACCCGCCTCGCCCGCGAAAAAGCCCAAGCCGTCTTCCGCGAAATCACAAAGGAGAGTGCGAGCGAACAGCGAGCGTCTGCCCCACCGCAGGTGGTGCTCGCCGCCGACACCATCGTCACCCTCGACAACCAAATCCTCGGCAAGCCCTCTGACGCCGCTGATGCCGCCCGTATGCTCCGTCTCCTCTCTGGCCGAACCCATCAGGTCATCACCGGCATAGCCCTGGTCACCACAACCTCCTCCCAGGTTGCCGCCGAAACCACAGCCGTCAGCTTTCTCGAATTATCGGAACAGGACATCGCCGCCTACATCGCCACCGGCGAACCCTTGGACAAAGCAGGAGCCTACGCCATCCAGGGCCGCGCTGCCCGTTGGATTCCCCGCATCGAAGGCGACTACTTCAACGTAGTCGGCCTTCCCATTGCCCTCGTCTCCGCCCTCCTCAAATCCAGCCTCCTCGCCGACTCGCTGACTTGCTGACTCGCTGACTCGCCAACCCGATAGACTTGCTGACTCGCTGACTCGCCAACCCGATAACTGTCCGTGCAAACTACGTTTCCCTTCGGAACAGGAATCCTTCGCCCCGCGCCTCGAATCAAACAGAGCGCAATTCATCCTTCCTAACGGAGTTTTCGCCATGACACTATCTGCTATTGAAGTCAATAATTTGAAGCAAGCGCCCACAGTCGAGGGCGTGTTGCCGGCCGTGCTCGGCCGTTGGAGCCCGCGCTCCTTTGCCAGCCGCGACGTAAGCCCGGCTGACTTGGCCAAAGTCTTTGAAGCCGCCCGCTGGACCGCCTCTTCCTTCAACGAGCAGCCCTGGCGCTTCCTCGTCGGCACCCGTAACTCATTGACCTATAAAAAGATATTCTCAACCCTCATCGGCTTCAACCAGGGCTGGGCGGCTGCCGCGCCGGTCTTGATCCTGGGCGTGTCGAGCACCAAGTTTGCCCACAACGGTAAAGACAACCGCCATGCTCTCTATGACTTGGGAGCAGCCGCCTCCTATCTCACGCTGCAAGCTGCCGCGCTCGGCCTCACCTCTCACCAGATGGCCGGCTACGACCAGGACGCCGCCCGCCAAGTCCTTGATATCCCAGACGGTTACGCCCTCGGAGCCGTCATCGCCCTCGGCTACCAAGGCGAGCCCTCGGCTTTGGGCAATGAGCAACTGATTGCTCAGGAAACCACACCCCGCACGCGCAAGCCATTGACCGAGTTCGTCTTATCGTCATGGGGCGTACCTGCCAACCTGGGCTGATTTTGCCGCCGACAATGTGTTCAGGCGTCACGGCTCCGGCTTCCGCGTTACAGCATTTTCACTTCTGCTCTTTCCAGAGACCTGACTGCCACCTTCTATGCTCCAGCATGGGCTATATGTGAAGTGAAAATGCTCTAGAGTGGAAGCGGGAGATTTTCTTTGACCAACACGCGCCCATCCCGCAAGACGCCCGTCCGCCGGACCAGCCACCGGCGCTCCCTGGCGCGGCCAGGACGGCTGGGCTGGCGGGGCCGGCTGATTCTAGCCGCCATCTTGTTGATTCTTGGCCTCCTGGGCTGCGGGGAGGCCGTCCGGCTGCTGGCGCCTGCCTCCAACACCTCGCTCACCCGCTTTGACGCGATTATCGTGCTGGGCTATCCGGCCGACAGCGACGGCAACCCTACGCCGGAGCTGTTGGCCCGCGTGACCGAGGGGGTGCATGAGTATGAGCGGGGCGTAGCGCCCAGGCTGATTATGACTGGAGGAGCAGCGCGCAACCAGTTTGTGGAGGCGCGCGTGATGGCGCGAACTGCGCACGCTCAGGGTATTCCGGAATCTGCCATCTTCATCGAGCCGGAGGCCAGGAACACAATCGAGAACGCCTGCTACGCGGCGCGAATCATGAAGGCGCACAGCTGGCGGTCGGCGGAGGTGGTTTCCAGCGCCAGCCACCTGCCCCGCGCCGGTTATATCTTCAACGAACTACCGCTCCAGTGGCGCACTCATGCCGCGCCTTCGCTCTCGCCGGAGCCGGCCGCTTACCCATGGGCCTCCACCTACGCCGAAACCGTGCTGACCGTGCGCTACCTGATTTGGTCGCGCTGGACCGAGCGCTGCGAGCCGTAATAGAAAAATTGTCGCCCGGTTTACGTTGTCCCCCGCCGGTATGCTCCTGTAAGCTGGAATACGATGCGTATTTCAGTTAGATTTTCCGCCGCTCTTGCCGCCGTAGCCATCCTGGCTTTGTCTTCCGGAACCCGCGCCCAGGCGCAAAGCACCGCCTCTCCGACGGCTGGCAATGGCACCTACGTTGCCACCGATCCGCTGGCCGGCGTGCGCTACGACAACCGCTACGATGTATCACTGGGCATGGCCTACGACCATATGAAGGCCGGACCGGCGTTGCTGCAAGGGTCCAACCTGGGCGGGCTCGATCTTTCCGCCTCCTATTGGTTCAGCAAACATTGGGCTGTCGAGGGCTCGGGCCGCGGCTACCTGGGCACCAGCGGCGCCGCGCCCAACACCCTGAGCATCAATGGGCCGTTCGTCAGCGAGTACTTCTTCACTGCCGGGCCTGAATGGCTGGGGCCGCACAACAAGCATGGCGCGCTGATTGCCCATGTGCTCGCGGGTGGCGTGTACGGCAACTTCGAACAGGATCTGCGCGGCAACTCTCCGGGGTCGGTTGGCTTCTATAACGACCAGATTGCTCCCGCGGTGATCATCGGCGGCCACATGGATCTGAACCGCTCGGCCCACTGGGTCTTCCGCATCACGCCCGACGCGGTTCTCACCCGCTACAGCACTAACTACGGGAGCAGGATCACACAGAACGATCTCAACTTCGCCATCTCGGTCGGCATCGAGTACAAGTTCAATAAGAAGCGGTAGAAGACTGGCGCTCCTGGCCAGCGCATGACTTGCGCCGGCGGCTCCGGTTTTGTTTTTGGGCTGCCTTCTTCTATAAAGTGAGAAGGGCTGCTGAAGTCGCCGGCATGTGGTATCCTCCACCCCTCGGAAATCCCTGTAGAAAAGTGCCCCTGGACGATATGCTGTATTGAATGGCGGCGCTTCCTGCCCCGAGCCGGGGATCTCCGGGCAGGGATCCGTGCGAAGGCAGGGTTAACCGGCTATGAGAGACACTCTTGGAGTTTTGCTTGCGGGCGGAGCGGGAGAACGGCTCTTTCCTCTCACCCGGGATCGCGCCAAACCGGCCGTGCCCTTTGGCGGGCACTACCGCATCATCGACATTACCCTCTCCAACTGTATCAACTCCGGACTGCGCAAGGTCTTCATCCTGACGCAGTACAAGGCCCTCTCCCTGAACCGGCACATCCGCGAAGGGTGGACCGGCATCGTTGCCCAGGAGTTGGGCGAGTTCTTCGAGCTGATGCCGCCTATGCAGCGCACCGGCTCGAACTGGTATATGGGGACCGCCGATGCCGTCTACCAGAACATCTACTCGATCGGCAGCGAACAGCCCAAGTACATCATCGTCCTCAGCGGCGACCACATCTACAAGATGAACTACAGCCGGATGCTGGCGTACCACAAGGAGACCGGCGCGCAGGTCACGCTGTCCACGCTGCCGATTCCGCCTGACGAGGTTTCGCGCTATGGGGTCGTCGAAGTGGGCCAGAAGGGCGAGGTCCTCGGCTTTCAGGAGAAGCCGGCTTCGACCAGCTTCCGCTCGCCGTTCAACCCCAACGCCGTGGATGCCTCGATGGGCATCTACATCTTCAATACCGAGGTGCTGCTGAAGGCGCTGATCGCCGACGCCGAGGACCCCGACTCAAAACACGACTTCGGCCACAACATTCTGCCCAGCTTGCTGGGCAAGAAGAAGATGATGGCCTACAGCTTCGTGGACGAGAACAAGCAGCAGGCGCTCTACTGGCGCGACGTCGGCACGCTCGACGCCTACTACGACGCCAACATGGACCTCTGCGCGGTTTCGCCGGTCTTCAACCTGTACGACAAGAACTGGCCCATACGCACCCGTGTGCGCCAGTATCCGCCGGCAAAATTTGTCTTTGCGGAACCGGGCCGCTCGGGCACGGCGGTCGATTCGGTGATTACCGCCGGCGTGATCATCTCCGGCGCCACGGTGTCGAACTCCGTGCTCTCGCAGGATGTGCGCGTCAACTCCTACTCGACCGTGGACTCGAGCATCGTCTTTTCGCATGTGAACATCGGCCGGCACTGCCGCATCCGCCGCGCCATCATCGACCGTCATGTCCATATTCCTGAAGGCACGGTTATCGGCTACGACCCCGTCGAGGACAAGCGGCGCTACTTTGTCACCCCCTCGGGACTGACCATCGTCACCCGCGACGCCTCGCTCTTTGAGAACCCCGTCGATCCGGACTTCCAGCAACTGTACTAATAGGTAGTGGTGCCATTTGAAATCCACAGGATGCTTAGTCTCTCCGCTACAGCGGTAAACTTGAGTCATGTCAAAGCGGCAGCTCCGCATCGTGAAGAAAACTCCCTCCCTAATGGGGGTCTGTGAGCGGTGCGGCTCTGACTTCAGCTAATAGGGATTACGATCCCCTGCATCGCGAGGATGGTAAACACTATGCTCCAAGCGATCACTATCGCCAAAAACACGTGTAGTAGTTTCGCATTCCTCCTGTATTCATCGCCTTCATCTGAAATTTGTCCTAACGGAGATTTAGAGGGATGCCACAATGTGCTAACGCACGAAAGGGGCATATACTTCGGCATTCTCTTGGCGATGACGCTTGCCGTGCTTGTTGGCTTGGTATTGGAATATTGGGAGATTTCCCACGAAACACGTAGGGCAGTATCCCTTTGCAGGAAAGAGCGCCCAAAAGAACGAGAAATAAGACCATGGAAAACCATCGTGGGCTCGATTGGTTGGGTCTTGATCGTGTTGGGCGTGGGGGGAGAGTTTGTATTTGAAGAGCTAGTTAACTGGAAGGACGGACAACTGCAAACCATAAACGAAAAGATGTTGGGGGATACGCGAGATGCAGCAGGAAGAGCAGAAGCCTCTGCGCATAATGCTACTGGAGACGCTGCGCAAGCGAAGATCGATGCCGGGAAAGCCAAAACCAAAGCAGATGCCGTCGACGTTGCATCTGGTGAGGCTACGAGAAAATCGAAGGCAGCAGACAAGGCAGCGTCAGAGGCTCTAACTCGTCTAGGTACAGTCAAGTGGTACGTAGATATACTGGCGACCGCTGTCAATCCGCGAATGCTGGACCGTAAAGTCTTTCTGGCTGCATTGGACGGAAAGCCTAAAGGATTCGCTGAGATATGGTATGAACCCAATGATCCGGAGGCTGAGTTCTTTGCAACGCAAATACATAATTTTCTCGGCCCCCAGGGCGCTGGCTGGCAGGTTGAAGATGTCAAGCCGCTTCCGGAAGCATGGGATTCCAATAACTTCGTGTACGGCGAACACATGTCTCCCCTCGACAGGGAAAGAATAGAGGCGAATGTTAATTCAGTTGCAGGAGTACAGATCACGGGAAACAAGTTTTTCCCGCCGGATAGGGAGGGAAAGACTGCGTTTGGAGCGCTCACTTGGGCAATAATACGGGGAACCGGAGAATTCAATTTTGCATCGGTATCAACCGATGACCCAAGTCTTCCAGATGACCACTTCGTCATTCTTGTTGGGCACCACCGGGTCAACATCCCTGTATGGAAGGCACCTTGGCAAAACCCGCCTCCCGTACCCATAAATACCAAGCACGCCAGCACGCAGCCTGCCAACCATTAAATCTGTGGAAATGAAACGGCACCACTACCTACTAATGCGTCTTGATTTTGAAAAGGGCATGGCTATGCTACACCTGAAATAGAGATGAATATGCCCGCCCTCAAACTCACCCCTCAGATGATCTCCCTGCTTGCTCGCATTCGCGAACTGTCCTCCGTTGCGCCCTCTCTGGATGCGCTGGAGACGGGCGTCGTTGAGGCCATCGCCAAAGAACTCCCTCATTACAACTGGACCGGCTTTTATATGTTCGACCCCGGAGATGCGGAGACTTTGGTCCTTGGTTCTTTCGCCGGTGAGCCGACTCCGCATGTGCGCATCCCTGTCAGTGAGGGGATTTGCGGCGCTGCGGTGGCTACAGGCGAGACGGTTGTGGTGGACGACGTGAACGCGGACCCGCGCTATCTTTCCTGCTCCATCAAGACAAAATCCGAGATTGTTGTGCCGATTTATGCGCAGGGCAAGGTGGTGGGCGAAATCGACATCGACAGCCATGCGCAGGCCGCTTTCACGGAGATGGACCGCAGATTTCTCGAAGAAGTGGCTCGCATTGTCGGAGCCTGGGTGGAACTGCACGGAACAAATCGGGAAAATCCTTCGTATTAACGCAATATGCATTGCGTGGGTACATTAAGCTGGAGCGGGATGGGACTGGCGTGGCCGGCCAACCACCCCAGCGACAAGGACCTATCGCTGGGGACCCCGGCCAAGCCGTTGCGGCGCGACCTGGAACTCCCGGCGACCGGCGCTCGAAGGCCGCGGCAGATTCCGGACGGCAAAGAGCTTGTGCAAGGCCGTTTTCAGGCGGGCCTTGCGGTCCACCCCACGGACCAGGACCTGCCCGTGGGGGTCCCGGCGGTTGCGCCAGCCGCCCGTCCGGTGTGCAGGGAGGCAGCTTCTCTGGAGATCGATTGGTCCCAAGTCGTGAGCCGCTGCATGGACGGCGATTCCAGCGCATGGGCTGAGCTGGTTCGCGCGCAGCACCGGCGTGTCTACGGGCTCTGCTACCGCTTTACCGGCAACCCTGCCGACGCCGAGGACCTGACCCAGGATGTTTTCCTCAAGATTTACTCGAATCTGGCCAGCTTCGACATGGGGCGTGGCTCTCTGCAGGTGTGGATCACGAGTTTGACCCGCAACTTGCTGGTGGACAACTTCCGCCGGACCCGCAACCAGCGCGCTACCTCTTCGCTGGATGACGGCTGGGAGTCGGCGGAGGAACTCAAGCCTATCGACCGGCTCACGGCCCGCGGCGTCTCGCCGCACGAGTCAGCGGCCAGTAAGGAACTGGCAAAAATGGTGCAGGAGGCCCTGGCCCGCGTATCCGTTGACCTGCGCGAGGCCGTTATTCTCAGAGATTTACAGGATCTGGACTACAAGGAGATCGCCCAGGTTTTGGGTATTCCCGAGGGTACGGTCAAGTCCCGCATCAGTAGAGGCCGCGCGGAACTGGCGAGGCTGCTGGAACGTAATAGACGGGAGGTAATGTGATGGCAGAGCGCAATTTCAATCCGATCTCTCCGGCCTGCGGGCAGTGGGAGATGCTTTTGGCGGACTCTCTGGATGGGGTGCTGAAGCCCGAGGACGAGGCTGTCTTTACCGCCCATATGGCCCTCTGCCCGGCCTGCGCGGCGTTGTTTGAGGAAGCGCGCCGGGGCCGCGAGTGGCTGGAGTTTCTCTCGCCCGAGCCGGAGGTTCCGGCCGGGCTGCTGGACAAGATCCTTGCGCATACCGGTCCCGGCAAGGAGGCTGGTTTGAGACTGGCGACGGCAGGCGGCAATGTTCTGCCGATGCGTCCGGTTTCCGTTCCTGCCTGGCAGCGCCCCGGCATGGTAGCCCGCATCCAGCGTTTTGCCGAACCCCGCCTGCTGATGACGGCGGCTATGGCCTTCTTTTCCATCGCCATGACGCTCAACCTGACTGGCGTCCACCTGAGCAGTCTGCGGCTCTCCGAACTGCGGCCCAGCGTAGCGCGTTCATTCTTTGAACGGCAGTTGACCATGGCCTCGACACCGATCATTCGCTACTACGACAACTCGCGGCTGGTCTACGAGGTGCAGACCCGGATGCGGGATCTGCGCCGGACGACCCAGGTCGAGGGCCAGGGTGAAGGCGAAGACAATCAGCAGAAACCCAGCGACCTGGTTCCCGGCGAGTCGAGACAGGCTCCGGAGCCGCGGAACGGAGGCCAGCAGGAAAACCCTCCACAACAGCCTGACAGTCTGGCTGTTGGGCCGGCTGTTCAACCAACTCACAACGATTCTGATTATTTGGAAACTTCCCTGACGTTTCAGCACCGGCCCGCGCACTCCGGCGGCTCCCGAGAGGAAATACGGGAAAGGAGCACAAGATGGATTGCGTAAATCACAGTGGTATCAACGCGACGGCTTATTGCCAGAGTTGCGGCAAGGCGCTCTGCGCCGGCTGCGTCCGCACTGCGGCGGGAGGTCAGCTTCTCTGCGAGCCCTGCTCGACGGCGTGGCAGAGCTATCAACAGCCCTTCATTCCGCCTCCGGCAAGCGGACCCAACCCAGCAGCGGCTGCGGTGCTGGGGCTGATTCCCGGCGTGGGCGCCATGTACAACGGCCAGTTCTTCAAGGGTTTCATTCACGTGGCGATCTTCGCGGTGCTGGTCAGTATCACCGACCACTACCCGATCTTTGGCTTGTTCATTGCCGCCTGGATCCTCTACCAGTCATTTGAGGCCTTCCACACAGCCAAGGCGCTGCGCGACGGCCAGCCGGTGCCCGATCCCTTCGGGCTGAACGAGCTCGGCACCTGGCTGAACTTGGGCGCGCGGATGCGGAATCCTAGCCAACCCGGCGCCGGACGTGTCCCGGCAGAGGGAGACTATCCGCCTCCGTCGGACGGGCAGCCTCCGCCGCCTTATCAAGCTCCGTACCAGAGTCCGTGCCAGGCCCCGTTTACGCCGCCGGCAGCTGGCTATGTCGATCCTGCCGCGCCGCTGCCGCCGATTTGCTGGCGTCGCAGGGAACCGGTCGGCGCCATCGTGCTGATTGCCCTGGGGTTGATGTTCCTGCT
>JBAVYF010000138.1:0-6550 GCA_049698655.1 Occallatibacter sp.
AACTGCTCGCGGCTGGCCTCCAGTTCCCCGGTGCGCTTCGCCACCAGCACCTCCAGTTGCCGGCTCCTGGCGCGCAGATGCCGGGAGTAAAGATGAATAGAGGCAGCCAGAAGAATCAGAAACGCCAGGACGTATAAACCATAAAACCAGTTGGTTCTCCACCAGGGCGCCAGAACCAGAATGTCAATCTTCAGCGGAGCGGAACAGGCATTCAGGCCCGGATTGCAGGCCTCTGCCATAAACGTATACTCCCCCGGAGGAAGGCGGGCGAAAGTTGCGTTGCCGCCATGGGTCTCCATCCACTCCGACTGATACCCCACCATCCGTATCTTCAAGGTCAACTCGCTCAGGTTGCGCATCGTGGGAGAGGCGACGTGGAAGAGCAGAGGTGAACCTGTCCATGACATCGTGATCTGCTGCGCTCCGAGGTAGTTTGTTTTGCCTCGTTGAATCTGCGTCAGCGCCACCGTCAGCGGAATCGCATCGAAGACCCGCTCAGGATGCAGCAGGTGGGCCATGCCGCCGCTGGTTCCAATCCATAGCGAGCCGTCGGGGGCTTCGCTCATCACTCCCTGATTGACATCGTCCCAGATCAACCCGCTCTCCTGGGTGAGATGGCGCCAACTCTGGCCGTTCCACACCGCCAGACCCATATCGGTCCCCAGCCAGATCCATCCTCGATGGTCCGCCACGATGCAAAGGGATGCGAAAGTGCGCAGTTCAGGGGGAAGTTCGAGTTGCCAGGCCTGCATCCGATCGCCGCGCGGCGTCAATCGCCAGGTGCCGGTTTGATCGCCGCTTGCCCAGATCGCGCCATTGGGAGCGCAGGAAAGTGCAAGCAACGAGCCGCGCATCGTAGCCGGCAGTCCGTCGATCGGCGGCGCGGTCCACCCTCCGTTCTTGAAGCGCACCAGCCGATTATTGTTGCCCAGAAACCAAAGGTCGCCGTTGGGCAAACTACAGCCTCCCTGGACCCTCTTGGAATCTCCCAGCAACGCATCAACAGCCTTAACCCTGGACAACACGACCGAGGCGGCCCCGGTTTTCCGTCCCGGCGACGAAGACCTGTCGTTTGGAACTCCGGTTTCGCGGAGATAGAGGCCATCAATTGTTTCAAAAAACAAGCGCCCGGAGGAATCCTTGAGGGCCCCTATGATGCGCACAGGCAGTTTTGCCGCCTGTTCCATGCGGCCCGTCTTGGAATCGATGCGCAGGATGGTGCCAGAAGCGCTCCCAGCCAATAAGGAGCCGTCGCCATCGACAACCATTCCGCCTATCTGGCCATATGTCCACCGCCGTGGGGCTGACAGTGGACCGGCCGAACCAGTGTGCGGGTCGATCCAGGCCAGCCCTTGCTCCGTACCCACGAAGACACGATCTGCATTGGCTAGGGCGAGGGCCCATACGGATAAAGAAGGCAAACCCTGCTGATCGCCCCAGCCATCCCAATTCCCATAACCAGCCCACTGGTAAAGCCCGTCTCCGCGGCTGGCGAACCACAGGTCGCCGGCCGCGTCAAAGGTCATGTCTTCGATGTGACCAGCGCGCCCTATTCCGCTGGCCTGGCCAATGACCCGCCAGGCAGTTCCATCCCAGCGGGCAATTCCTTCTTTGGTGGGCGCCAAAATGCGGCCTTCCGGGTCTTCAATCAACGGGACGTGGCTGTATTGGCTCTGCGGGTCGGAGCCGGGAATGGTGCGATCAAAAAAGTGAGCGGACCCCGCCGGCAAGACGGCCACATGAGCGACGCCCCCGGCCCAAAGGATGCCGGCACGATCCAGAAGAACACCCCCCCAGAGATCGGCGGCCAGGCCTTTATCCTTGCCCCATTCGGTCACACCGCCGTCGCGCGGCTGGACAGCGCCACCGGCTTCACCTTCCCGCCATGAACAGAGACCGTTGCCGCAACCGGCCCAGAAGCGAAGGACATTCCCCGGTTCTCTCACGACGCTCAAGCTGGTCACCTTGCCCAGATCCGGCATGGAGGCCAGCATACGGCCAGGAAACAGAGGCAAAAAAGAGAGCATCCGCCCTTCGGCGTCGTGCTCCAACCGGTAAATATGCCCTTTTACGACAATCAACAGGTGACGCGCATCTTCGACAACTATGCGCCTCTGGCTATCGACCTGGATTGGATCTCGTCCGGCGGGAAGGAACCGTTCACCGTCCCAGTGGTACAGATTTCCCTCGGTAGCTACCCACAGTGTGCCGTTTGGATCCGAAATTATGTCTCGGATATCGAGTTCGGCAAGCCCCTGCTCCGGACCGTATCGCTCGAAGCCGGAACCGATAAAGCGGTAGACGCCGTTCTCCGTGCCCATCCACAGAAAGCCCGAGCGGTCTTTCTCCAAAGAACTGAGCGCAAGGTTATTGAGCCCTTCGGCCTGGCGGAAGGCGCGCAAGACATACTGTTGCGCTGGCAGGACGGCAGAGAAAACCAGCCAACAGGCCAGAACCCGGATTGAACTAATCCGTCCCATGTTTTCCTTTTACCCGGAATTCCTATTATGGTACTGATTCCTCAAATTGTACCGCTTCTCAGAGGAATTTCATGACCAAGGCAGCAATTGCTGTGAAAAGCCGGCGATTCTGTACCATGTGTGGAATTCTGACATTCGAAAGGCCCGCGAGGAAGGGTGAACGCCGCAATTCCTCTTTCATAATCCCTCAGGGGCTGCTATCGCACATGGAGGCTCACTTTCTGATGAGGCAGACCTGAAGGCGCACACCTGTTTTTTATTCGATATTGTACAGAGAGCCTGTGAGTTCGCCATTCTATCCATTTTGCCGACTCCTGAGCCCCTATACAATCTGTACTTGTCTATTATCAACGGTCTATCCAGGAGAGATACAATCCCACCTAGGCCATCTCCATTCTGGACAGGCCGAGGAGGAGTGGGTCCACAGATGGGTTATCAGGTTCTAGCCAGGAAATACCGTCCGCAGCGCTTTGCCGACGTGGCCGGGCAGGATCACGTCACGCGCACCCTGCTCAACGCGCTCAGCCAGAACCGCGTAGCCCACGGCTACATTTTCAGCGGCCACCGCGGCATCGGCAAAACGACCATCGCGCGTATCGTGGCCATGGCCCTGAACTGCCGCACCGAAGTGGGCAGTGCAACGCGCCCCACGCCTGAGCCCTGTGGCGTTTGCGATTCCTGCAACGAGATTCGCCAGGGCAACGCCGTGGACGTAATCGAAATCGACGCGGCCACCAATCGCGGCATCGACGAGATTCGCGAATTGCGCGACGCAGCTCGCTACGCGCCCTCCCGCGACCGCTACAAGATTTACATTCTCGACGAGGCCCACCAGATCACCGATGCGGCCTTCAACGCCCTACTCAAGACACTCGAAGAGCCCCCCGCGCACGTCATCTTCATGATGGCCACCACGCAGCCGGAGGACATTCCGCAAACCATTCGTTCGCGCTGCCAGCACTTCAGCTTTCACGCCGTCAAATTCGACGACATTCTGGCACAGTTGAAGATGATCGCTGCCAACGAAGAAGTGATCGCCGAGGAAGCTGCTCTGGCCCTGCTGGCCGAGGCCGGCGACGGCTCCATGCGCGACGCGCTCTCCATCATGGATCAGGCCATAGCGTCGGCGCCGGTGGAGAATGGCAAAGCTGTGCTCTCTGCAGCACAGATTCGCGAGCTGATGGGTGCAGTGCCCAATGCGGTCTTCGAGCGGCTGCTGGAAGCCGTTGCCGCCGGACAGAGCGCCGAGCTGATGGAGCAGTTGAATCTATTGGTGAATGCAGGGCACAACCCTTCGTCGCTGGCGAGGCAGATGGTCCGCTACCTACGCAATACGCTGATGGCTAAGCTGGGCGGCGAGCAGACGGAGTTGCTGCAAATCTCCGGCGATGAACGGGCCCGCGCCGCGCGCACCGCGCTTTTATTCACCGAGGAAGAGTTGACCCGCAACCTGCAGATTGTTCTGCGCACCTTCGATGACCTGAACTATCGCCAGGAGCAGCGTTTTCACCTCGAACTGGGTCTGCTGAAGTTGATTCATGCGCAGCGGCTACTGCCGATTGAAGAGCTATTGAGCAGCGTAGTGGCGGGCGGGGGCCTCCGCTCAGCGGCACCGGCTTCGGCTCCAACCCCTGCTTCGCGGCCAAGTGCAAGCCCGGCGCGTCCGGCCGCAGCTTCTGCCTCGTCCTCTGCTCCGCCTCTTTCGCCCTTTGGCCAGACGAGCGGCAGTTGGGGCTCGGGGCCGAAGATGGAGGCCGGTCCGAAACCTGTTCCTGTCTCCTCGCCAGTTGCAACCATGGAGCGCCCGTCGCCTGCACCAGCCCCGGAAGCCACCGCAAGTCCGTTTCAAGGCACCGCACCCTTCCCTGCCGCGACCGCTCAGGCCACGGGATACGCCGCAACTCTCACCGAAGGCGCGTTGGCCGTAGCTCCACAAGCCGCTGCCTCGGCTACCAGTCTCCCCAGCATCGACTCCATCCGCCACGCCGTCGGCAGCGCGCTGGTCGAGGGTGGTCACGTTTCGGCGGCGCAGTTGCTGGGCGCGGGTGCGTGGACGATTGATGGCTCCAGCCTGCGCATCGAGGTGACCGGCATGGGCAAGAAGATGCTCGCCCTTACGGTCAATGCCGGGGCGGAGAAGATTATCCGCCAGGAGTTGCAACGGCTGGGCGCGCCCACGCGCTTGCTGGTGGTTCCCGGCGAAGGAACAGCGCAGGCTGCCGCACCGATGGCGGAGCCCCTGGCCGGCAGCATACAGGAGGCCGCGCTTGCCAATCCGTTAGTCCAGCGAGCGCAAGAGATCTTCAAGGCCGAGGTGCGCAGCATCGTTGATCTGCGCCAAAAGTAAACGCACGCTCCAGATGAGGAGTACAGACTATGCTTAACCCGCTCAAAATTTCTGAGATGCTCTCCCAGGCTAACCAGATGCAGGAAGAGGTTCAGCACAAGCTGGGCCAGACTGTCGTTGAGGGAACCAGCGGCGGCGGCGCTGTGACCGCAACCATGAACGGTAAGAAGCAGCTTCTCAAAATCCGCATCGAACCGGCGGCGGTGATTGGACTGGGCGGCGACAAGCCGGATGTGGAGATGCTCGAAGACCTGGTGGTGGCCGCAGTCAACGAAGCCGGGCGCAAGGCCGATGAGGCGATTCAATCCAGTGTGCAGGGAATGCTGGGCGGACTCAAGTTGCCGGGAATGGGATAACTCTCGGTCAAATGAGTTCGTACGATTGATGGAGATGGTCTTTCAACTGAACACTGTTCACTGACCACTGACCACTGTTCTTCAGGGAGGCACTTACCGTGTCACGCTATGCCGAGCCAATGGCCCGGCTCATCGAAGAGTTGAAGAAGCTGCCCGGGGTGGGCGCCAAGAGCGCGCAGCGCCTTGCCTTTCACATCCTGCGCTCCAGCGACGAGGATGCGGCAGCCCTGGCCGAGGCGGTGCGCGGCCTCAAGGCCAATCTGCGCCTGTGCTCGGTCTGCAACAACGTCACCGACGTTGATCCCTGCGCCTACTGCACCAGCCCCACACGCAACCATCGCCTGGTGTGCGTAGTCGAGGAGCCCACCAACATCGCCGCTGTCGAGAGAACACGAGGCTCTAATGGCGGCTATCAGGGCGTATATCACGTGCTGCACGGTATGCTCTCGCCCCTGCACGGCGTCGGTCCGGATCAGTTGCGCACAGGCACGCTGGTGGGGCGCGTAGAGCGCGGCGAGGTGGACGAGGTCATTCTGGCTACCAGCCCCACTCTCGAAGGCGAGGCCACTGCCCATTGGCTGGCCGGCGCGTTGCGCGGCTTTCCGGTCCGCATCACCCGCATTGCCACCGGCGTCCCGGCCGGCAGCGACATCGAATATGCCGACGAGGTAACGATGGCGCGGGCGCTGGAGGGACGGCGGGAGCTTTAGCTTTTTCTAATCAAAGGCAAATGCCCCAAGCGAAACAAGTGTGCGGCGCCAAGGCCGATTCATCGGTTTGAAACGGGGTTGCCTTACACTGAAGACAACCACCGGTCGCTACATTTGACCTGCGGACCCCAACCGGAGAACAAGCCATGCAGGAAGCGGGCATCCTCAGCGAAGACCAGACAACGGCTCCGGTTGCGGCCGCGCCTGTCGAAGCGATCATTCGCGCCGAAAAGATCGAGAAGTACTACGCGCAGCCCAGCCAGAACCGCATCCAGGTCATCTCCGCTACTGACCTTTCCATCGTCCCCGGGGAGATCGTTGCCCTACTCGGCCCCTCGGGCTCCGGCAAATCGACGATGCTGCGCATGCTCAGCGGCCTCTCCACGCCCACGGCAGGCCAGGTCTACTGGCACGAGAAACCGATCGCCGGCGCGGAGATCAACGTCTCCATTGTTTTCCAAAGCTTTGCCCTCTTTCCCTGGCTCACGGTGCTGGAAAACGTCGAAGCTCCTCTGCAAGCGCGCGGCGTTGCTTCGGACGTGCGCCGCGACCGCAGCATGAAAATGCTGGACACGGTCGGGTTGGACGGCTTTGAAGCCGCCTATCCTAAAGAATTATCCGGCGGCATGAAGCAGCGAGTTGGTTTTGCCCGCGCGC
>JBAVYF010000139.1:0-3652 GCA_049698655.1 Occallatibacter sp.
AGATAAATGCGCTCTATGGTTGAGAACAGGCCATCCTGTGGCTGATAGCACATCTCTTCGCGGGTTTCGCACAGGCTCAGGAGCGTAAGTTCAAAGTGAGCGCTCAACGCGCGGCAAATGTGCAATATTCTGATCAGGTCTCCGGCGATTTCCGGATAGGGAAAGCGAGGCGTAAGGACAAGCAAACGCTTTTTTTGCATGGTGCGATCTTTTTGCCCCGCGCCGGCTTGACCGTGTACTCCCAATTCGCAGCGCATGGGCGCAGCGGAACTGGGCGCATGAAACGCATGCAGCGCCGCGATATAAGCAATCTGACCGGACGGATCAGGCTGGCTTTGTGACTGCGGGAGTTGCGTCAGCCGTTTGCCCAGCCGGATAAGAGGATCCTCAATGGCATGAAATGAAACAAACGACAGCAGCGCCGTGAGAGAAACAAACACCATGACCTTCAACGCCAGCGGCAGTCCCGGCAGATAGCGGAGGACAAAGATCAGTGCGGGAACATGAAGCAAATAAATGCCATAGGAGTACTTTGCGACTTGCTTCGCCGGGACGGCGATCCAGCCAGCGCGCAACTCGCCAAAAGCCGGGATGAAAACTGCCAGCATCAGGCAAATGCAGGAATTGACCACAGCGCCATAAGAAGATTCGAAGGAGTTCCGCCCCACCAGCCAGCCCTGGAGGGCAAAAAGTCCGAGGATGAAAAGAGGCCATGCCCATGACGGGAACAGGGATTGGCGCTGCTCCTCGGGCCACCGGCTTAACAGCTTGTACGCCACCATGCCGCCGATAAATATGGGCGGAAATACGGCTGCATGAAACAGTCGAGGCAACGCAGGCTGAGTGGCCGCCAACGCAAGAACTGCCGCGCCCAGCCATAGCGAGAAAACGACAAAGAGCCGATCAAAGCGCCGCAGCAAAACAAAGAAGAGAGGGAGAAGCAGATACATCTGCACCTCCCACGGAAGACTCCACAGCGGCCCAATGACACTAGCGCAACTGCGCAGAAGATTCTGCATCAGCACTACGTTGACCACTATGCCGCGCCAACCCAGTGCATGGAGTTTTTCACCGGACACATCGGAGAGTCCGGTCGAAAGCGCTAGCAGAATTGTAGTCCAGCACAGTGGATAAATGCGGAAGGCGCGGCGGATAAGAAAGCTGCGCCCGCGATGCGCGGCCGGCGCTCGATGCATCGAAAGCATGAGCACCAGGCAGGTATGCACAAAAAAGAACATGACCCCGGTAAAGCTAAGATTGTGGAATAACCGGTCAATACCGGGGTCGGAAGGGCACAGGTGAAAGGACGCGCTCAGGCTGTACATGTGCGCCGCGACCACCGACAATACCGCGAACGAACGCAGGAGGTCAAGGTTTGTGTAGCTGGTCTTCACAATGCCCTCCGGCTGGCGGCGCGAACTGACGCGGCAGAGACAACGGGCTTCCTGACGGCGGGCATCTGGCCGCAAAGGACTTCATGCCAGCGTGCTACAACGCGCTGCTCCGAAAACGGCTTCGAGACGCTCCGCGCCGCGCATCCAAGTTTTTGGCGCAATACCGGATTCTCGCCAAGCTTCACGATTGCGTTTGCGAGAGCATCCACTTGTTCGGCCGGCACCAGCACTCCATTCACTCCATTCCGTATCACTTCCCGCGGCCCATTGGGACAATCGAAGCTGATGCAGGCAGCCCCACACGTCATCGCCTCGATCAGTACAAAGGGCAAACCTTCAAACCGCGAACTGAGAACGAAGATTCCACATTCCGAGTACAAGGAAAATGGATCGTCCGAAAACGGCGCGAAGGTTACGCGGGTCTCGATTCCGAAAATGCTCGCATGCCGCACTAACTGGTCGCGCATCTGCCCATCGCCCACGATGCGCAGCGACCAATCGGGCAGCCGCTGGATGGCAAGGGACCAGGCTTCGAGCAACAGATCGAATCCCTTCTCGTGCGAGAGCCGGCCCATGGCAAGAACTTCCTTACTTCGAATAGAACCGTTAAAGCCCGGCGATAAAACTATGTTTGGAATGCGGGTAATTGTTCCGGTTGGCGCGTAGAGCGTTTTGTATAGATACTTGTCGAACTCAGTCAATGTTACAATCCGCGACGCTAGCACAGACGCAATGATTCTAGCCAGCCTGCCCCGCAATCTCGTGACACTATTGGAAACCGGAAAATGCTCCCAAATAGCTACCTTGACGCCGGGCACAAAAGCCGCCAGCAAGGCGACGATCAACCGGTTTGCTCCCGTACAAACGATCCAGTCCGGCCGCAGCCGAATGACATGAGCTGCGAAGACGCACGCAAGCCATGGATAGTCCAGGAAAAACGGCGATGGCTTCTCGAGGCCATAACACACCTTGACGCTGCTTGCCAGCGGAAATCCCGGAGAGTTCCGCAAGCCGTACATCGACCAGATCGATATCGACTCGCCGCGGGTTGAGAGCGCGTTGGCAAGGCTGGCTTGCGCGCGCTCCGAGCCGGCGCGCGCGGTAACATCATGAATAATGAAACATATCTTCATTGAAGCCTCTGGAAACGCTCAATCGCCCAAACGCCGTGCACTCCACAGTCAAGACGAAAACCCCGGCGTCCGCAGCGCCATCTTTAGATGGAAACGGGCAAGGAAATAACGCGCTTGCCATGGCGATACCAGGGCAGATAGCGCAAGGAGAAGGCACCGCAACGCCCTGCTATGGGAACGAAGCCCTTTTTGAACGCATTGCATCGCAAGGCGAAAGGCGCCGTTCTCCACGCTGCCTGATTCAACAGCCCGCTCATAACCTTCCCGACTGAAGCTGTCCTGGCCGCGCGACAAGCGTTCGCGATATAAGTTGACGATGTAGTAGTGCGCCTTCCTCTGTTCCAGGCGCGAGGATACATTGCCGGGTCGCGTGCGGATCAGCATCAGTGATTCCGGAAGGTTTGTCATGCGGTATCTGGAAGTAATGGCGCGAAGCAGGAAGTCGTAGTCTTCCGCAACCGGCATATCCCGATAACCTGATAACGCGTCGTATACTTCGCGCCTCGCCAGCCAGATATGGCTGCACGGAGGCGCGAGCAGCATCGTGCCGGAAACCGCTTCCTGAGTTACCGGTTTTCGCGAGATCCCCAGGCCGGGAAGGGGACGCCCGGACTGATCGATTGCCGTGGTTGCGCAGCCCACCAGCGCAATATCAGGATTCTCTTCCAGAAACCGGAGCTGCTTTTCCAGCCTGGTGGGCAGGGCGATATCGTCCCCGTCCATCCTCGCGATGAATGGCGCGCGGCAGAATCTGAGCCCAAGGTTGAGGGCGTGCGGAATCCCTTGATTCTTAGCCGTCCCTACCACCTTGATTCTTGGATCGGCAGAGGCGATGCTCTCGACAACAACCCGCGTTCCGTCCGTTGACCCGTCGTCGACAACCACGATCTCGATGTCGGAGATGGTTTGAGACTGAATGCTTGCCAGTGCCTCAGCAACGTAAGCTTCCACGTTGTACACACTCATAAGTACGCTGATTCTGGCCATGTTCATCCTTTCTGGATTCTGCGGGTTGCGATTTACTTTCGAGCGCGCCAGTTCCATCGCGCTCAGAGTCGCGCAACGCAGCAAGCAGACCGAGCGCGGCGAAAAAATACGGCATGGAGGTGCTTACCAGGGAAAATC
>JBAVYF010000140.1:0-7517 GCA_049698655.1 Occallatibacter sp.
ATCCAAAGGCGCTCTTTGAGACTCTGGTGAAGTTTTGGGATCGCAATTCCCCGCGGGTGATAGTCGAGCTGAATGGCAGTTGGACTCTTCAAGTAGGCCCGAAGCCCCAGTCCGCGGCGTCGCAAGACTCTCTTCACATGGCCCGCGAGTTTGCGATTTTTGAGTTCGCAAGATTGCTGGATTCGACTTCTCCGGAGCGGCTCTACCGGTGCGATGGTTGCGGGAAGTATTTCGTTCGGGAGAGAACGCCCAGGAAAGAGACGCCCATCTATCACGGGTCATTCTGCGAGAAATGCACAGACAAGGGCGGCGCGCGGCGGACTGTCGATAGCCGCAACCGGCGAACCCGGGAAATGATCGGCTGGGCAGCCGATGCCTGGGCGAAGTGGGCGCCGTCGCGCCGGTATGGTACGCAATCGGAATGGGTTGCAAAGCAAGTTACGGTAAAGTTGCCCAGGGGCAAGAGCATCAAGATCAATTGGGTGACGCACCACCAACCAGAGATCGAGGCGGAAGTAGAACGGAGGGAACATGCCACGCGGAAAGACTAAAGATCGTGACGGGATCTATCAGCGGAAGGATAGGCCCGGCTGGTGGGCATCCTGGGTAGATGCCAGCGGAAAGCGCAGACAGCGAAAGTTGCACGCTCACACTCTCCAGCAGGCACGGACGATGCTCTCGGCCGAGAAAGCCCGCGTAGAAAAGACTGTGACGCTAGGCTATGCTCCGCCCTCTGCGGAGACGTTTGCCGCCGTCTCTGCGCGATTCCTGAAACACCAGAAGGCCAGACTGACACCGCGAGCCTACACGCGCGAAAACGGCATTGTGGAAGCGCATCTCCGGCCATTCTTCGGAACAGTGAAACTCTCAGAGGTCCGCCGCGCCGATGTGCAGAAATACGTCACGCAACGCAGCGGCGAAGTCTCGCCGGGTTCCATCGTGAAAGAGTTGAACGTCCTGAAACACATGCTGGCTCTTGCCGTCGAATGGGAATTGATTCCGGCCAACCCCGCGCACGGCGTCAAGCCCCCGAGCGTTCCGGCTGGCCGTGCGCGCTATCTACAGCCAACGGAGTTGCGGGCCGTATTGGAAGCCTGCCCGGAATGGCTTCGCCCGATTGCGTGCCTTGCCGTTGCAACAGGGATGCGGCGCGGTGAAGTCCTGGGGCTGCGCTGGCTAGACATTGACTTCAAGGGCGGGCGGATCATGCTCCCCCAAACGAAAAACGGTGATGGGCGGATTGTCTACCTGAATACGCTGGCGCAACAGGCTCTCGCAGTCGTGCCACAGGGAAAAGCCAAGCCAACAGACCTTGTTTTCGACGGTGAGCCAATGACGCCGGAGAACGTGTCTCTGGCATTCTTGCGGGCTTGCCGTTCCGTGAACGTCTCTGACTTCCACTTCCACGATTTGCGGCACACCGCTGCCAGTTGGATGCGAATGAAGGGCGCGGACATTCATACCGTTGCGCTCATCCTGGGTCACAAAGATTTGCGAATGGCAGCGCGGTATCAACACCTCAGCCCGGCCTTCCTTTCAGACGCGGTGAAGCTCCTAGACAGGGCTTATGCGGGGTCCCCGGAAAGCCCTGAAAATGGGTAAAGTTCATGTTCTATCGTTACCACAGCGTTACCAGTCGGAAATTTAGGCAAGGATGAATTATCTATAAGTCTATGATTCTAAATGGCGTCCCCGACGGGATTTGAACCCGTGTTATCGCCGTGAAAGGGCGGTGTCCTAGGCCGGGCTAGACGACGGGGACGATGACAGGGCCAACCATCGGCCAGAATTGGCCACATGCGCCCTTATGAAGGCTACCAACTCAGCGGAGCCGTGTCAAAAATCTAGGGTAGTGATAGTGGGTCAGTTTGATATCCACAGGTCAGGGATGCTTACCCGTCCCTGCCCTGTGCTGGTTATTTCAACCGGTTTCCGAGATGCTGGCGAGGAATGGTTACCGTAACAGTGACGGTCTTGGGACCAAACTGAACCGTGGCATTCCCGCCCATTGCATGTAGTTTGATGTGCCTTATCTTTCGTTTACGTACTGCAATAGCCATACTCTCCTCCTTTCCTGCAAATTTGTATATTTTGTACGAAGGATGGGTAGGCTTAAATTTAGAGCCGTCTCAAGGAACCATCTGGGAAGGCTGGACGTAGAGCATATTTTGCGTCAATGCCCCGGCTCCAGGCGTCACATTACAATAGAGAAGGTAACATCGAATGAGGAAGATCGCTTTGAAGCGCATTTTGGAAATAGGTTGTTTTGTTCTTCTTGGGTTGGCGGCTACGGGCTGCCAGAAAAAGCCGGTGGTTCAGGCGGCTGCCGGGATGCAGGCCATGCCAGTGCAGACGGTGGCGGTCACCCTTGCGCCGGTGCCTCAGTCGAGCGAGTATGTGGCCACCATCAAGTCTCGACGTTCTGCGACTTTGCTGCCGCAGGTGAGCGGAATGTTGACGAAGATTCTTGTCCGCTCGGGCGATCACGTGAAGGCGGGACAGGTGCTGATGGAGATCGATCCGCGACTGCAGAAGGCCACGGTTGAGTCGGCACGCGCGACCGAGCGGCAGAAGAAAGCCTTTTACGATTACAACGCGGTGGAGATCGAGCGACAGCGCAAGCTCTTTGAGGCCGGCGTGACCAGCCGCGACGCCTATGACCAGGCGCAGCAGTCCTTCGGCAACACCAAGTCGGACTACGAGTCGGCGGTGGAGCTGCGCAAGACGCAGGAGGAACAACTGGCCTACTACACCATCCGCGCGCCCTTTGACGGCGTAGTGGGCGACATTCCGGTGCATGTGGGTGACTTCGCGTCGCCGGCCAACTCTCCGGCCACGGTGCTGACCACGGTGGATGAATACAAGGATCTGGAAGCCTACATCTACGTTCCCACGGAGCGCGCCGGCCAGGTGCGCCAGGGGCTGGATGTAGAGCTGACGGACAACGCCGGCAAGCTGCTGGAGAAAACGAAGATCGATTTTCTCTCTCCGCAGGTGGATAGCACGTTGCAGGGCATTTTGGTGAAGGCCCCGGTCCACGTCACGTCCGAGGTGCTGCGCAACGCGCAGATGATCAAGGCGCGCGTCATCTGGAGTACCACTCCGATGGCCGTGGTGCCGGTGCTGGCGGTCACGCGCCAGGGCGGGCAGAGCTTTGTCTTTGTGGCCCAACAGCAGAACGGCCACTTTATTGCCCACCAGGTTGCGGTCACGCTGGGCGATACGGTGGGCAACAGCTATTCAGTCTCCTCGGGCCTGAACGCAGGCGACCGGGTCATCGTCTCCAGCACTCAGTTCCTGATCAACAACATGCCGGTGATGCCGTTGCCGGGAGCCTAGAGTACAGCTAGCCGGCGTCCCTGGGCATCGGGCCGGAGGCAGGCACAAGGCGACAGTCAAACCGTGCTCTTTGCGGGTAAAAGGGAAGGCTTACTTTGTTTGTAGATTTCTTTATTCATCGGCCAGTTTTTGCCACGGTCTGCGCGCTGCTGATTATTCTTGCCGGCGCGGTGTGCATCCCCAATCTACCGGTGGCCATGTACCCCACGCTTGCCCCTCCGCAGGTGGAGGTGGACTGCAACTACGTGGGCGCTAATGCCGACACGGTCGAAAAGGCCGTTACCATTCCGCTGGAAGAGGCCATCAACGGCGTCGAGGGAATGCGCTACATCAGTTCGTCGAGCACCAACAGCGGCTCGAGTTCCATCAGCACCACCTTCCAGACCGGCTACGACCTCGACATCGCCGCCGTGGATGTGCAGAATCGCGTGGCCAGCGTTACGGGCCGGCTGCCCGCGGCCGTCAACGCAACCGGCATCACTATCAGCAAGGCCAATTACAATTTTGTCTTTGGCGCAGGCTTCTTCACGCGCGACGGCCGCTACTCGCCCGAGTTTATCTCCAACTACCTCGACGTTTATGTGAAGGACGCCCTCAAGCGCGTGCCCGGCGTGGGCGACGTGATGATCTTCGGCGAGCGCAAGTACGCCATGCGCGTCTGGCTTGATCCGGTGCGGCTGACAGCGCGCGGGCTCACCGCCACCGACGTGGTCAACGCGCTGACCGAGCAGAACGTCGAAATTCCCGCAGGCCAGCTTGGCCAGCCTCCCTCGGACTCCAAACAGGCATTCCAGATCCCGGTGCGCGTCGTGGGCCGGCTCACGAGTCCCGCCGAGTTCGACAACATCATCGTAAAGAACTCCGCCAACGGCCTGGTGCTTCTCAGGGATGTGGGCCACTCGGAGGTGGGCGCCGAAGACTACAGCACCGTGCTCAAGTACAGCGGCCGTGAAGCCATGGGCATCGGCGTCGAGCAGCTCTCCAACGCCAATGCTCTTGAAGTAGACAAGGCCGCCAAGGCCCGGCTCGCCGAGTTGTCGAAGAGTTTTCCGCCGGGCCTGGAATACGCCATCGCCTTCGACTCCACAACCGTGGTCGGCGACTCCATCCGCGAAGTGCTGTGGACCCTTGGCCTGGCCATCTTCATCGTCATCACTGTCATCTTCCTCTTCCTGCTGGACTGGCGCGCCACCATCATTCCCGCCGTCACCATTCCGGTCTCGCTGATCGGTACCTTCGCATTCATCAAGTTATTCGGCTTCTCCATCAACTCGCTTACACTCTTCGGCATCACACTAGCCACGGGACTCGTGGTGGACGACGCCATCGTGGTCATCGAGAATGTGCAGCGCCACATCGCCATGGAGCACTCCGATCCCCACGAGGCAACCTCACGCGCCATGGGCGAGGTGACGAGCGCGGTCATCGCGACATCACTGGTTTTGATCGCGGTCTTTGTGCCGGTTTCGTTCTTCCCCGGCACCACCGGCATTCTCTACCGCCAATTCTCGCTGACCATCGCGTTTGCTATCGCCATCTCGGCCTTCAACGCGCTCACGCTCTCGCCGGCACTGTCGGCCATCTTCCTGCGCGGCGAAGAGAACCGTCCTCACCAGCTCGACTTCCTGCATATTCGCCCGCTCTCACGCCTCTTTGCCAAATTCATTCACTCCGCCGACGCTCAGATTAGCTGGCTGGCAAGTAGCTACGCTAAATCAATCCACGTGGCGCTGCGGTTGCGCTATGTGCTGCTCGTCGTATTCTTCGCCGGTCTGGGCGCAACAGTATGGACTTATCAGCACGTTCCCACCGGCTTCATTCCCCAGGAGGATCAAGGCTACCTGATGGTCATCGTGCAGGCGCCGCCGGGATCTTCGCTGGCATACACCACCGCGCTGGCCGATCGCGCCGAGGCCATCATCGGCCAGAATCCCGACATCGGCGGAGCGTTCTCCGTGGTGGGATTCAACTTTTCCGGCGCGGCCTCCAATTCGGGCTTGATGTTCGTCGACACCAAGCCATCCGATCAGCGGCGCGGCAAGGGTCACTCCTCCGCCGACATCGTCGCCAGCCTATCGCCCAAGCTGCAGATGCTGATGTTCGCGCCCAACGGCGGGTATGTGGGTATCTTCGAGCCGCCCGCCGTGTCGGGCGTCGGCAGCTTTGGCGGTTTTCAGTTCATGCTCCAGGACCAGGGAAACAACACGCTCAGTGACCTGGACCGTGTCGCCCACCAGATGATGGGCGCTGGCAATGCGGGCAAGGAGCTGACCGGCCTTTACACCTCCTTCTCTGCCAACGATCCCCAGGTGCTGGTCAACATCGATCGCGAAAAAGCCAAGGCGATGAGCGTTCCGCTCTCGCAGATCACCACCACGCTTAGTGTCTTCATGGGCTCGGAATACATCAACGATTTCGACTACAACAACCGCACATATCGCGTCTTCGTGCAGGCTGACCAGCCCTTCCGCATGTCGGCCCGCGATCTGCACAGCTACTACGTGCGTTCCGACTCCGGACAGATGGTTCCGCTTGACAACCTGGCCAAGGTTACCGAGAGCTCGGGCCCGCCCGTCATCACCCACTACAACCTCTTCCGCGCAGTTGAAATCGACGGTTCGGCCGCGCGGGGCCGCAGCTCCGGGCAGGGATTGGAGTCGATGGAAAAACTGGCCAAACAAACCATGATGCCCGGAATGAAATTCGAGTGGACCGGCCTGACGCTGGACGAAATCGAGTCCAGCGGCAAGACGATGCTGATCTTCGGCCTCGGAATCCTGGTCGTCTATCTCACTCTCTCGGCGCAATACGAGAGCTTCGCGCTGCCCTTCATCATTCTTCTCGCCGTGCCCATGGCGATGCTTGGAGCTTTGGGCCTGGTCTCGCTGCGCGGCCTCGCCAACGATGTTTATTGCCAGATTGGCCTGGTGATGCTCATCGGCCTCTCGGCGAAAAACTCAATTCTGATTGTCGAGTTTGCCGAGCAGTTGCGGCGCAAGGGCCGCTCCATCGCGGACGCCGCCGCCGAGGCAGGCGAGTTGCGTTTGCGCCCCATCCTCATGACCTCGTTCGCCTTCATCCTCGGTGTTCTGCCGCTGGTCTTCGCCACCGGCGCGGGCGCGCTGGGCCGCCGCTCTGTGGGCACCACCATCGTCGGCGGCATGTTGCTCTCCACCGTCCTCAACCTGTTCTTTATCCCCGTGCTCTATGTGATTCTGAGCCGGTTGCTCAGGCGAGACGACGCTCCGATGCCGGAGCCCGCCGACTCATAACGCTCCAGATCCTCCGTGCCCCATCCATTCGCGCACTTGGCGAATGGGTGGGAGACCACAATGTTCGATGAGTCACGATTACTGCGCCCTTTGGTGCGCGATCACGTAATCCTTAATCTTGTCGTAAACCTGGCTGGTCACAACGCCATATTCCAAGAGATCCGCCTTGGAGCGGTAAGGCCGGAAACGAACAATGCGTCCCGCCCAACTCGGCGTCATGCCGGGAACCTTCAGCAGCTCATCCACGCCGGCGTGATTGATGTCGATGCGCGCCTCCGGCGGCGGGGCCGTTGCGGATGTTTTGGGCACACCACGGGTGTCCCGATCCTGGTACTGCGCCGCTCCGGCAAGGCAAACTCCCAGCACCACAACCGCTGCCGCCGTAAATCGCGCCCCTGCTCGCACGGCTCCATTCTCCGCCCTGCCGTGCCCTATCCGCAAGAAAAAGAATTGACACAACGCCCGGTTTTCCCTTAACCTCTTAATCAGATGCAGAGCCACCGCCATCACGGTCACCACCATCATCATGGAACCTCCATGCCGGCGGACTTGCATGGCCTGAACTAAACGGCCAGAGATACAAGAACAAACCCCAAGCCCGCCGGCGACTCAGCCAGCGGGTTTTTTGCGTTCCCAGTAATAATTCAACCGAGACCAAGGAAATCAATGAGCAATACGAACCCCACAATCGACTTCGACAAGATGGACGGCCTCGCGCCCGGCATCGTGCAGGATGCGCGCACCGGCGAGGTGCTGATGCTGGGCTTTCTGAACCCCATCAGCTACGCCAAAACCCTTGAAACAGGCTTCGTCACCTTCTGGAGCCGCACCCGCCAGAAGCTGTGGATGAAGGGCGAAACCAGCGGCAACCGGCTGCGCGTCGTATCTGCATCGACGGATTGCGAC
>JBAVYF010000141.1:0-4379 GCA_049698655.1 Occallatibacter sp.
TTAGGAGATTGTTGGAAAATCCTGGTTTTGTGTCAGGGCACGACTTCAGTCGTGCCGAAAATGCCACAAAATGAAACCGGGGCTTTAGAGCATTTTAGTTTTTGCTGTAGACTTCTGTGCCCCATCCATTCCGCGTTTTTCTGCGGAATGGGTGGGATACCGACAAAATTCCGGTCTACACTATTTCAGAAAAAGCTCTTAGTCATCTGCGTCTGATCCAACGGCAAACACTGCCTGACCGATGGACGGCACTAAATCCGCTTCCCATGAGCGCGGCTCAAGCTCCGGCATGGGTTTGGCCCGGAACAACTTCTTGCACTGTCGCGCAGTCCATCGGGCCCAGGCTTTCGACTTCTTGCGCCGCGCGCTATCGGTTGAGATTCCTGTGCCCGCATACATCTGCCGGTAGAGTTTTGACAGAAACATGAAGGCAATCCTGGAAGTTATAGTTGGACAGCAGGCAGACCTCTTCCAGATATCGCCCCAGTTATAGAACTTGTCCCACACCTTTTGCGTGCGCTCCCGAATTTCGTCCGAGCTCATCGTAGGATGTGGCGTAAACATCTTGGGCCTGACCGCCGTCGGAATCAGCCAGTACCGGGTAATCGGCACATCGCCAACCATGGTGGGATTTTCTGCCTGTTCCTTCTCCCATCGCCCAAAATCCACCGTGCCCGGGAACGGCGTCATCATCACAAACTGGGCAAAGGTGATGCCCGCCCTCTTCGCCATCGCCACAGTGGCGTCGAAAGTAGCCGGCTTGTCTGTTGGCAGCCCGAAGATAAACGAACCCAGCACATGAACGCCGTGCGCCTTGAACGTCTGCAACTGCTTAGCCATGGCGTCGCCAGAAAGGTTCCAATCCTTGTAGATCGCCTTAAGCCCCTCCGGCGTCACCGCCTCAATCCCCACCAGGGCGCCCTTGATGTTAGCCTTCTTCATCGCATCCAGGAATACGACGTCCTCACCAGCCTCCATCGTCATCTGGGTATAGAACACCATGTCTTTCGGCAGCTTGGCCAGCTCTTCCATCAGATGAAAGCGATCGGCGCGAATCGCCGTCAACTCTTCCACTCTTGCAGTATTGCCCTGTTCGCGGGCCAGCCGCAGATCGGTGAACGTCACCGGATAGAAGTTATCGTCGGCCAGGGCAATAAAGCGGAATCCGAGCCGCCGCAGAGCGACAATTTCGTCCACCACGCTTTGAAACTTCCGTTGCCGCGGCTTCTGCCCATCCGTCCGCCACACGCTGCAAAAGGAGCAGTGCTTTGGGCATCCGCGAATGGTTTGTACCGAGGCCCACATATATTTTTCAGGATTCATCAAATCCCAGCGTGCGGCCAGAAACTCGCTGCCCCCTATTCGTCCGCCTTCGTAGATCCTCTCCGGCTTGCCAGCCATGCAATCCACCACCACTTTGCCCCAGGCTACATCGCCGTCCCCGGTCACCACGGCGTGTCCCTCCCCGCGTTCCAGAGCCTCTTCGGGAAAGAGCGTCGCGTGGATGCCGCCATAGACCACCCACGCGCCCCGGCTGCGCGCCATCCGGCCAACCTCGTATCCACGCAGAGCATTGCCCGTGTGGACGCTGATGCCCACAATGTCTCCCGCATGAATCGTCTCCGGCACAATCTGCTCCAGCGACTCATCGACGAGAATGGGATCGCCCGCCGCCTGAGGTGTAGCTGCAGCCAGTACAAACAGCCAGCGCGGCGTAATCACCGCGGTGCCAAAAGAATTGTCGCTGGGATTGACCAGATGAACGCTCAACCGATCCTACCTTTCCTCGTGCGAGTATGGTGGCCTCAGAGAGCGCCGTCGAACGGGGCGAGAACGTCGCATCAACGCGCTCCCGCAGATTACCGATGGCGAGTCTTCCCGCCGAACAGTTTTGATCATCATACAGGCTTCCTGTGACGTTGAGCCATCAATCTTTTGATCGCTCTTTGCCCACCGGAACCCTATTTGATGAATGCTCGGAGAATCTGTTCTGCGCCGCGCCTCACTTCACCCGGCCACACGCCTCCACCGGGATCGCCACCTGCTCGACAATCTCCAGCCCGAATCCATCCAGCGCGGGAATGTGCATCGGCGTATTCGACAGCAGCCGGATGCGCTGGATGCCCAGGTCCGACAGAATCTGTCCGCCCAGGCCGATGGCGCGCAAAATACGCCCGGTGCGGGCCTGCGTGCCTTCGCGCGCGCGCAGTTCCTGATGCAGCACGAGACGGCCTGCGTCCGAGCCGGGAACAGGATGTACTGCCGCCGCTCCGCCTGGCTCAAACGCGCTCGCCGCCGTCGGCGCGTGGTCAATCTCAAAGCCCCTGGAGGTGTTGTGCAGGTAGAGCACCACGCCGCAACCCTCCTCTGCGATCATGCGCATCGATTGATCCAGGATCTCGCGGCAGTTGCAGTCCGCGGCAAAGACATCGCCTGCCGTGCAGCGAGTGTGAACGCGCACCAGAACGGGGCGCTCGCACGGCGGCCGCGCTTCTGCTTCGCCAGACGCCGCAACGGCCGGGCCGGTCGAGACGGCAGGGCAGCCGGTGCATAGATCGCCGCGCACCAGAGCGATGTGGCTCTCGCCGCCGTTCACCTGGCTCTCGTATGCGATCATGCGAAACTCGCCGTAGCGTGTCTGGATGCGGCTCTCGCCGGCGCGCACAATGTACCGCTCGTGCCGCAACCGGTAGCGGATCAGTTCCGCCACGGTAAGAATCCGCAGCCCGTGCTCCTTGCAGAAAGGAATGAGATCAGGAACGCGGGCCATCGTGCCGTCGTCTTTCATGATCTCGCAGAGCACGCCGGAGGGGTTCAGCCCGGCCATCCGCGCCAGATCAACCGAGGCCTCGGTCTGCCCGGCGCGCACCAGCACGCCGCCCTGGCGCGCGCGGAGCGGAAAGATGTGGCCGGGGCGGGCCAGGTCAGCCGCGGTCGAGCGAGGCGCAATCGCCGTCCGGATGGTGTGGGCCCGGTCGTATGCCGAGATGCCGGTGGTCACGCCCTCGCGCGATTCAATCGACTCGGTAAACGCCGTCCCAAACCGCGAGGTGTTCTGTTGCGTCATGGGAAAGAGCCGCAGATAATCCGCGCGCTCCTCGGTCAGCGTCAGGCAGATCAGGCCGCGCCCGAATTTGGCCATGAAGTTGATGGCTTCCGGCGTCACAAACTCGGCAGCCAGGGTCAGGTCGCCTTCGTTTTCCCGGTCTTCATCGTCAACAACAACAATCATGCGGCCGGCGCGAACTTCGGTCAATGCGCCGGGAACGTCGGTAAATGGAGGCTCGAAGGTGCGTGGGGTTTCTGGCATGGCAACCCTTCTATTCTCGCCGATGGGAAGGGAAAGGGCAAAGGCGGTACCCCAGACGATCGTGTTAGTCAGCTTAGGGGTATTGGCCTCTGAAGCCGAAGATCGCGGTATGATGGTGTTGTCAGCCCCTTTTATGCTTGGGAATCAATGTTGCAGTAGGCCCTTGCCCGTTGGAGCGCCATATGCCGCAGACCGAACAGGATCACGCCGGACAAATCCCACTTCCACAACAAATCCTCAAGGCCCTCCAAGGTCGCCCGATGAAGGCTGTCGAATTGGCACGTATACTCGGCGTTGACCGTGCATATGTAAACCAGCTTCTTTTTGGTGAACTGAGCACCAAGGTTCAACAGGATAAGACTTACCGATGGAGTATGCGGAATGCGCAAACTACTGCTCCAGCGCCGACTGTAATCGCTCCTCAACAGATTACCGAGATCGGTCGCCTATGCAAGTACTATTTGGAATGTGTAGGGCCTGATGCAGACGAAGGGGTGAGTACCTTTGCTGCTAGTCGTTATGGTGAACCAGACTACGCCGAGATTCTAGCTTTGCCCATGCTCAACACGGAAATAGAATGGACGAATGCGCCGGGAGTCCAAAGAGTTCTGGGAGCTATCCGAAATGACCGGTCAAATCTAGTCGCATGGCTTGGTTATCCTGTACGCATTCGTGAGCACCAGACCGCAAATTGGCGTGGTTTCTTTGTGGAACCCGTCATGCTTTGGCCTGTAGAAATTCCTGAAAATGGACGAGGTAATGCTGAGATTGCCGATGAATTGCCAACGCCGAATTCTAAAGTACTAAAACGATTTGGCATGGGTGACCCTGCCGCATCGGTTGAAGAAGCTGCACGACTCGAAGAGGAATTGGGGTTTAACGGGCAACCAGAAGAAAGACCGGAAATGGATGAAGTGATCCGCCGACTGGTGAGTATCCGTCCAGATTGGGACTGGCAAGAGCCAATGAATCCGGAAGAGTGTTCAACTGGCTTGCCGCTTTCAGAAATCAACCAAACCGGAATATATAACCGAGCAATTATCGTACCGGGTAAACGCTCCCCCTTTAC
>JBAVYF010000142.1:0-3581 GCA_049698655.1 Occallatibacter sp.
ACGTCACCTTGCGCGTCGATATAAGTCTGGTCCCAGGCAGCGCGTCGGAGTCGGTAACAGTGACGACGGCTCCTCCTGAGCTCCAGACGGACCGGGCTGACATCTCAAGCACGATCGAGCAGAGCCAGATCGGCAATCTTCCCCTCAGCAGCGGCAACAGCTTTCAGTCCCTGCTGAACATCGTGCCGGGCATGGCGCCCGTGGTCTTTAACAACTCGCAGTTCTACAACGCCAATAACGATCTCTCCACCAACGCGAATGGCCAGTCCTCCTACGTCAATCTCTACCAGATCGAAGGTATCGACGACGACCAGCGTACCGGCATCCACATCATCCTCGTTCCGCCCGCGGCGGCAATCCAGAACGTGGACATCACCACCAACAACTTCGAGGCCGAGTTCGGCCGCGCGGTGGGAACCGTAGTCAACGTCACCCTGAAGTCCGGAACCAACCAGTTTCATGGCTCCGTCTTTCAGAACATGGAAAACAACGGCGTCAACGCCCGCAATTACTTCGCCACCGGTCCCAATGGGCGCCTGGTCTACAACTACTCGGGCGGTTCAATCGGGGGCCCTGTCCTCAAAAACAAGCTGTTCATCTTTGGCGACTTCCTTCGCACCTCCGACCACGAATCCACGACGACGAACGCCACCATTCCGTACTATGACGTGGTCAGCGGCAACATCAATCTGAGCGGCTATAAAGGCCAAGTTTACGATCCCACTACGGGAGATACGATAGACTGCTCGGGCGCCACGCCAAACAGCAGTTGCGGGACGGGCCGCACGGCGTTCGCCGGCAACCTGATTCCGACGACAACCGCTGCAATCAGCACGGTGGGTAATACCGTTCTGCAGGACTTGGACGCGCTGGCAAGGAATCCCGCGAAGAATCTTGCGTCGGCGGCGTACATCGCCGGCGCAACGAGCAACAATTTTTCGCAGAACCTTCCTTTCCACAAAGATGCCATCAGCTACGACATCAAGTCGGACTACACGATCACTCAGAAGGACCACCTGAGCGGCCGTTTCAGCCATCAGAACATCAACACATTCCAGGCGCCGCTCTTCGGCTCGTTCCTTGGTGGCCCCGCAAACGCTGGCTTTGAAGCCACCGGAACTGCGGCAGCCTATAGCACCGGCGTCAACTACGATCACGTCTTCTCGCCTACCCTGTTCACCGAGGCGCGTGTCGGTTTGGCCCATCTGCGCAACTCGGCAACGCAGACAGACTACGGCCAAGACGATGCCAAGACTCTTGGCATTCCCGGCAATGGCCCCAACGGAACAGATAATTCTCCCACAAGCAGCGGCCAGGTTGCCTTTCAAGTGAGCCAGTTCGCCGGCAATGCACAGGCGGCTTCCACAAGCTCTCTAACCAATCCGCTGATCGGCTACTCGCAGTCGTTGCCCTGGCTGCGCGCAGAATCCAATATCGACTTTGCAAATAACTGGACCATGATCAAAGGCAATCACACCCTGAAGGCCGGCGTCGACATCCGTCGTGTGCGCGACGATCTTCTGCAGGGAAACATCAACGCCGCCGCGGGAACCTTCTACTTCACCGAGAACCAGACCTCGGCGCCGGGCGCCACCGCATTCAACGGCGCGGTCACCGGGCAAGCCAATGACATCGCCAGCGTTCTCTTCGACGTTCCCTTTGGGGTGGGGCAGGACACCAACAGCACCTTCCCGTGCTTCCGGCAGACCTGGCTCTTCTTCTTTGTCTCCGACAAGTGGCAGGTCACTCATAAGCTGACCGTCGATCTCGGCCTGCGCTATGAGTTGTACCCGCCGGCCACTCCCCGCAAGCCGGGCGGCTTCGTCAGCTACAACCCTTCTAACAATCAACTCGTTCTCGCCGGCGAAGACGGGAACCCCAGCAATATCGGGATGCAAACGGACTACAAAAACTTCGCTCCGCGGCTCGGAGCGTCTTACCGTGTGTCCGATAAGACCGTCCTTCGCGCCGGATTCGGCATCAGCTATGTTCCCTTTGTGGACAACAGCTATGCCTATAACTATCCCATCAAGACCAGCACCAACTACCTGAATACCCCCACCTACGGACCAGCACTCAACTCGACCGGCGGCGTAGTCAATTTCGTGACAGGTATACCCGCTACTCCAACAGCAGCGTTTACCTCGGGCGGTACACTCACGGAAAGCGCCGCCAACGGCACCCTCTCCCTGGGTAATCTCTATATCCCACTCAACTTCAAGAATGCCTCTGTCGCCTCGTGGAACGTGGCGGTTGAACGCGCTCTGCCGTACAATATGTCCTTGCAGGTTGCGTATGTCGCCAACCACGGAACGCGGATCGACGTTGCGCAAAACATCAACAACCCCAGCATCTACGGTCAAAGCGGAACATCCGATCCCTTCTACGTCGCCTTCGGAAAGACCGCGTCGGTCACACAGTACTTCCTGGGTTTCTCCACCAATTATGAGTCGCTGCAAGCTCAGCTCACAAAGCGCGCTTCCGCCGGCCTGACCTTCCTCTCCTCATTTACCTGGGGCAAGGCGCAAGGCTACGTGACTGGCGCTCAGGACGGAGCGTTGCTGTATTTTAGCGGCAACCGGCGCCGCAACTACAACCTGCTTGACTTCGACCGCAAGCTGAACGCCGAGGAGGTGGTTACCTACGAGCTGCCCTTTGGCAAAGGCCACAAGTGGATCAACAACAACAAAGCAGCCGACATGGTTATTGGCGGGTGGAAGACGTCGGCCGTCATCGGGATGGTCTCGGGCTTGCCTTTTACGGTCACATCCTCCACCGTCACGCCGGGAACCACCACGACGGCCAATTTCACTGGCCCGTTCACGGTCACGCACGCTGTCAGTGGAGTGTCAGCGGGCCGAACTCCATGGTTCAATACGGCTTCCTTTACGGCGCCCACTGTCGGCGTTCTCGGCACTTCGCAACGCAACCAATTCCGCGGGCCGGCGTACTTCTCTGACAACCTGTCGCTCTTCAAAAGCATTCCCATCTACCATGCATCCACCCTCGAAGCTCGGTTCGATGCCTTCAACATGACCAACACTCCTGCCTTCGGTCTGCCGACCGCTTCGTCCACATCGAGCAGCTTTGGCGAGATCACCAGCACCCTGGGCAGCGGCGTCGGCAATGTCAACGGCGTTGGCGGTCCCCGTGTTCTTCAGGCGGCTGTCAAATTTACCTTCTAGGACGGACGCTGTCCTCCATCAACGGCTGGCCGTCTCAACACCAGGCGGCCAGCCCGCTTCACTCTCGAAACGCGATGACATTTAGTAAATTTCGAGCACAGTGGAAAGGAAAATCGTGGTGACTTTCTCAAGACGCAGCTTCCTTGCCGGCGCGGGGGCCGCTGCTGCTTTTTGCACCGCGCGGCCCTTGCCGGCATGGGCTGCCTTCGTCAACTCCCCTTTCAGGATTTCCGTCATCAATGACGAGATTGCGCAGGACTTCGACCGCGCCTGCTACGTCGCCGCGCATGACTTCGGCATGGGTTGGATCGAACTCCGCTCCATGTGGGATAAAAACGTCACGGAACTCTCCGAGGCGCAGATCGCCGAGGCCAAACGCATTCTCGCCAAGTACAG
>JBAVYF010000143.1:0-6797 GCA_049698655.1 Occallatibacter sp.
GCCTGGGATTGATGCTGGTGGGAATTCTCTTCAAGGTCTCCGCCGCGCCCTTCCACGTCTGGACGCCGGATGTCTACGAAGGCTCGCCCACGCCGGTGGTTGCGCTCATGTCCACCGCCCCAAAAGCCGCCGCCTTCGCACTGCTGCTGCGCGTGGTCTATGAGATGCTGCCCACGCTGCGCCCCGTCTGGTCGCCTCTGTTGTGGGTGGTGGCTGTGCTTTCCATGACCGTCGGCAATCTGGCCGCGCTCCGCCAACAGAACGTGAAACGCATGCTGGCCTACTCCTCCATCGCCCATGCCGGTTACCTGTTGGCCGCCTTCGCGGGGCTAGGCAACGACGGCATCGCCGCCGCCAGCTTCTACATCGCGGCCTACGCGGCCATGAACGTAGGCATCTTTGCCGTGGTCACATTGGTCGGCGGATACGACGAGAAGCTGCCGTTGATCGACGATTATCGCGGGCTTATCTACCGCTCGCCGTTGCTCGGCAGCCTGCTGATCTTCTTCCTGGCTTCCCTGGTCGGCATTCCCTTCACCGGCGGATTCTTTGGCAAGTTCTATTCGTTTTCATCCGCGGTTGGTGGCGGAGCCATTTGGCTGGCCATCATCGGCCTGCTGAATTCAGGGCTGGCTGCCGCATACTATCTGCGCCTGACCCTGGTCGCCGCGCAGCGCCCGGACAATCAGAAAGCGGCCGCTTCCACATCACGAGTCGGCGTTGCCGTCGGCGCGGCCCTGCTGCTCGCGGTTGCGGCAACGCTTGTTCTGGGAATTGTACCCGGCGACGTATTGCACGCAGCCGACAACGGCGCGCATACCCTGCAAGCGCCTCCGGCAGAAATCAGCACGCCTGGGAATGTCGCCGAGCCGCAGTCGCAGCCCTGATTCGCTTTCGCTCCCGGAGAGTGAGAACCGCCCAGGCGCCTTTCGCTAAATCGGATTGAGCGCGGAACCGGTGGAGACCGGCACTCTTCTTGAGTCCATTGGCCGATTCCGGTCCAGCAGGCTCTGGTAGTAGCGCACTGTGCGTCCCAGCACATGCCCATTGACATAGTGATCGAGAACCCAGGCGCGCGCGGCCTCGCCCATGCGGCAGCGGCGTTTCGGGTTGTGCAGTAACTGCAGCACGGCCTCGCGGATGGCGACCGGGTAGCCGGGAGGAATCAGCAGCCCGGTCACCTCCGGCACCACGGCGTCGCGCGAGCCGGTGGACAAGGTGGTCACGACGGGGATCCCGGAAGCCGCTGCCTCCAGCACGACATTCGGAAACCCTTCTCGCCAGGTCGGCAGGACCATCACGTCCATCGCGCGGTAGTAGGGCGCGGTGTCGGCGACGAACCCGGTCAAGTGAATCCGCGAGTGGTTCTCGATGCGGAGGCGCAAAGCGTCGCCGAGCGCATCATCGGCGGCGTCAAACCAGCCCACCAGCAGCAGATGCGTCTCCGGCTTGGCGGCCAGAATGGCATCGAATGCCTCAATGAGCTCCGGCAGGCCCTTGTCGCGGGTCAAGCGGCCCACAAAGCCCACCACAGGCACATCCGGCGGCAAGCCAAGCCGGTGGCGCAGGATGTCCGGCCCCGGCGAAAACCGCTCCACATCCACTCCGTTGCTGCTGCCGCTCCCCAGCAGGCGCAGCTTGCTCTCGGGCGCCACTCCCAGTGCGAATGCTTTGCTGCGCAGACTCTCACTGTTGCACAGGACAACATGAGAACAGGCGGCGGCCAGCCGCTCGGCGGCCAGCAGAATGCGGCGCTTGACTCCGGTACAGGTTTCGAGCTTGAGGCCGCGCAGGAAATAGACACGCGCCGGCACGCCGCAGAGCATGGCAGCAATTGAGCCCAGCAGCCCCGCCTTGGGCGTGCTGAATTCCGTCATGTCGGGCTTGAGCCGGTAGAGCAGCCACCACAGCCGCGCCAGCGATACAAAATCCGCAAACAGCGCGATCTCACGCCGCATGGGAAGGACAACCGGCTCCACCCCTTCCTGAGCGGCTGTGCTGGTAAGCAACTCGCCGGGGCTTGAAACCAGCGTTACCCGAAAACCCTCCTCGCGCAGAGTGCGCAGACGGCCGCCAAGAACCAGGCAGGTCTGCGGGTTCGTAATGCCGACCACAATATGGGGGCTGCGCGATGAACGAGATGGCTGAGCCAGAGCTGCGTTTGAAGCGAAGTAGCGGTTCCGCACCCTGAAAAATGCGGGCAGAAAAACAGTATCTGCTAGATCTCTGCTGCGTTTGAACACGAGTCTCTCCCAGAAAGACCTGGGCGTCCCAATAAAAACCGGGGCCCACGGCGACAGGCTTCGTCGCTGGGGTGGAAAACCGGTATCGGAGACGCATAAGGAAACGTGCTCGACAGATTCAGGAGTTCATGCGTACCGGACGCTCTGCCGGGCGATCCTCTACCCTGGCGCGTTCACTCCCGTTCTCCGCCTCAGCCGCTCCCCTCGTGACGACGCAGAAGAAACCTAAGAAGGTGGTCTCCCGTTGGAGATAAGCAGATTCAGTATTCACAGGAAACATTAGTCTGCTTTAATATGTCAAGAGTAAAAACACATCAGGAAAACTGCCCGTTAATTGCAGATGAATAGGGCGTTTGCCCTATACCCACTGGGTTATGAGGATTTACCCGTGCCCGCGAATTCTCGCCTGAGAGTCCTGTTGCTGATTCCGCATCTTGGCGGCGGCGGCGCGGAGCGCGTGACGGCGCTGCTGGCTCGTGGTCTCTCCGCGGAAAAGTACGAGCTGCATCTGGGCCTGATCACGCAGGCGCAGTCCGGCGTGGAAGAACTGCCGGCCTCGGTCCATCTCCACGCTTTGGGCGCTCGAAGAGTGCGCACCGGAGCCTTCCGATTGCTCCGGCTGGTTCGCCGGCTGAAACCGGACTTGATCCTCTCCGGCATGGCTCACCTTAATTTTCTGGTGCTGCTGCTGCGCCCCTTCTTTCCGTCAGGAACTCGTATCCTGGTGCGCCAGAACGGGACCGTTTCCTCTGCTCTGGCCTCTGGGAGGCTGCCCTCGCTCACGCGCCTGCTTTACCGGCTGCTCTACCCCCGCGTGGACCGGGTGATCTGCCAGACTCAGTCGATGGCCGGCGACCTGGCCCGGGAGCTAGGAGTTGCGGAGAATCGGCTGGCGGTGCTGCCCAACCCGGTGGATGTGGAGGAGATTCGCAATTCCATCAAAAAAAATTTGGCCCCACAATTCGGCCGCGGCCCGCATCTGCTGGCCGTGGGACGGCTCTCACCAGAAAAGGGCATCGATCTGCTACTGCGGGCTTTGGCCCAGGTCAGGACACAGTTTCCCGGCGCCGATCTGCTAATCGCCGGCGCAGGCCCTGAAGAAGCGGCGCTGAAGGCCTTGTGCCGGACACTGGGACTCGACCCCGCGGTGCGTTTTGCAGGCCACCTTGCGCGTCCCTGGTCGCTCTTCCCGGCGGCAACGCTGTTTGTGCTCCCGTCCCGGCACGAAGGCCTACCCAACGCCCTCCTGGAGGCGGCTGCCGCCGGACTTCCCATTGTGGCCTTGCCGGCCTCCGGAGGCGTCGCGGACTTGCTGCGCGGTCAGCCTGGAGTGTGGCTCGCTCCCGAAATCTCCGCCGAGGCGCTTGCCGCTTCCCTGCTGGCCGCTCTTGGCAGCCTTCGGCCGGGGGAACGGTTTGCCCACCCCTTTGTCGACCAGTTCCAGATTGCCCTCGCCCTCCAGGCCTATGAGAGCCTGATCGACCGAACGCTGAAGATGGGCAGGAAAAACTAGCCTATGCCGGGCCTGCTGTAGCCGAGCTTCCGCCGTTTGCTGGCTTGGGTGGACTGGGCTCGCCTGAGCGCCCAGGCTTCATGGAGCCGTTCGGTCAAGGCCAGTTTGCCGGGTGAAAACCTGGCCAGCACGCGGTCCACGGAGGTGAACTGCGCGGCGTGTGTGCGAATAAAGGCATGAAGCTGGGTAACCTCGGCGGTGCGGGTAAAGTTGCTATGGATGCAAATGGTCCATATCCCCTTGGATTTCTCCACCGGCTTCCAGAGTTGCTGCGGAATCCAGGTGAGGCCGCCGCGGGTGAAAGGAACGCGGCCAAAGCCGTCCGAGAGCATCTGAATTCCCTCCTTGCGGAGCGCGCGGAGGGTGGCGGAGTCGAAACCGTGGCGCGGGGCGACAAAGATAGTGGGATTGAGCCCCAGGCCGCGCAGTATCCCCAGCCCTTCGCGAATCCACTCGCCCTGGGTCTCCTCCGGAACGCCGGAAAATTCACTATGATGATGCAGCGGTAGCAGGCTCCTGCCCAGACTGGTGCAGATATGGTGATAGCCATGCAGGGCAATCGTGGCTCCGGCCGCCTCCATCGCCCGCATCCGCGCCCAGAACTCCGGGTCCGGCGGCGAAAGATTCAGTTCCTTATCCTGGTTGTCGGGAATCACGGCAAGAATAGGCCGCAGACCGAACTCTTCGATAAACGGCAGGAACCGCTGCCATCGCGAACGGCTCATGGTGGGGCAAAGATCGTCGAAGCGCAGAAGGTATTGAGCAGGCCTGGGAATCATGCTGATGCCCCCATCGTGTTGTCCGCCATTTCCTCAGACGGTTTGCCGGCTTCCATGGTTGCGCCGGCTTTGCCATTACTTTCTTTCTGCAACTCCCTGAAGCAGCTTCTGTGTCCAATACCAGAGGAAAATAAAGGTGCTCACGGTCCACAACGAAGTGGCCAGCGCGATGCCCGCCACGCCGTACCACCGCATCAGGACCAGATTCAAAACCACGTCCAGCGCCAGATTCAGCGCGCCGCAATAGAAGATTAAATCACTGCGGCGCATAGCAACCAGAAAACGGTAGAAAACCCTGCTGGAGACAAAGAAAGGTATCTGAATCGCATACATCGCAAGCACTGGCGTGACCATTGCTGTGTCGCTCGGCCCGAAGACGCCATGCTGGAACGCAGTGCGGATCAGCAGGCGCGAGCCGGCGATCAGCGCCAGTGCAATCGGCGTCGAAACCAGCGCCGTCAGCCTGACCCAGGTGCGCAGCGTCTGCCGGCATCCGGCCCAGTCCCGGTGAGCGATCAGGCGCGAGAAATGCGGCGTCACCGCCGATGAAACCGCCCCGGCCAGCAGCGTTATCACCACGCTCACAAAGCGGTTGGCGTAGGCCAGCGCGGAGACGCTTCCGGCCGGCAGCATCGCGGCCATCGATTGATCCACCAGCAGCCCGGCGGAGGCTGCCACGCCGCTCAGCAGCACAGGCCCGTACTGCCGCGCCACCTCCCGCGTGGCCTCGGTCGCTCCGTACCACCAGAGGCGAAAGCGATAGCCGCGCGCGTCCATCATCCACGCCACCGCCCCGGCGTGAATCAACGCGCCCGCCAACGTCGCGTAAACCATCGCCCAGATTCCGAAACGGCCGCCCAACAGCAATGCCCCCAGGATGATCGCCGCCGGAGTCGCCACCGGCGCAAGCGCGGGCAGCGCAAAGCGGTCAAAGGTATTCAGGACGGCGGTACAGTTGGTGGCGATGCCGGTAATCAGCACCACCGGCAGCAGCGCATAAAAGAGCCGTATCGAGAGCGCCAGCTTCTCCGGCGGAAAGTGCGAGGCAATCAGCGGAAAGAAGCCGCGCGCGGTGAGAGCCATCACAGCAATCGCGGCGGTCAACAGCAGGCAGACCCACAGCATCGAACTCGACAGAAGCTGCTGCGCGCGCTCGTGGCCCTCGTGTTCCCTCACACGAATCAGCGTAGGCACCATAGCCTGGTTCATCGATTCCGAGATCAGGTTTATGAGCAGGTTGGGAATCAGAAAAGCCGTGAGAAATGCGTCCATCGCGTCCGAGCGCCCGTAGACCCCGGCTACGGCAAACTCCTTGAAGGTGGCGACAATCTTGACCAGAATCCCCGCCGCAGTAACCGCCGCCGCGGCTCTCAGAATGCGACGGTTGACGCCGCCGCCCTGGAAGAGCCGCGCGAGTTGGGAGATAGGAAACATGAGGTCGGGCTTACTCGCCTGTCTTCAGGGTTGGCTCGGAGACCACCTGAAACTCACGACTCGGCACATTGGTTGGGAAGCAAGCCGTCATCCCCTCCGGCTCTTCCACCCCCAGCCTTCCAGCCAGCGCAATCAGCGCCAGCAGCAGCCAGGTCGAGCGGCTCTCCTCGACGGTGGCTACCAGCGAGGTGACCACCCAGACCGCAAGCGCCACAGCCATTGCCCACATCAGCAGCCCACGGGTCTGCATCAACGCCCAAATCGCCGCAGCCACGATGGCCGTGGCCAGAAACAGCGCAATCAAACCGCCGGAAACAGCGATCGACAACGCCGTGTTGTGCGCCGTGTCGATGGAGGCCGTGCCCGCCGCGCTGACGAATGTCCCCGCTCCCGTGCCGAGGACCGGCGCCTTCACAAACGCATGCCATCCGGCCGTCCAGATGTTCAACCGTTGGTTTAAATCTCCGCCTTGAAGTTGCTCAGGAATAGTGGCTAGCCGTTCAAAGCTGCCGCGAGGAACAATCCACCACAGCAACGCGGCAAGCGGCGGCAAAGCCAGCGCTCCGGCCAGCACTCTGCGCGGATGGCCGTATGCCAGCAGAACTCCGCTGCCCCCAAGCGCCACCACGGCCGCCACAAACCCGCCGCGGGAAGCGGTGAGGAGCACGGCAACCAACCCCAGCGGCAGATAACCCGCCGCCAGCAGCCGCCACGGCCAGCGCCGTTCGCTGTTGACCAGCAGCGCCGCCAGCGGAAAACCCAGGTTGAGAAAGCGCGCCACGTCGTTCGGGTCCTGCCCGGCGGCGGCAAAGCGGACTTGTGCGTTGG
>JBAVYF010000144.1:0-8293 GCA_049698655.1 Occallatibacter sp.
CCCCTCCGGTGTCTTGGCAGGAACGATTACGCCAGACTCGCCTACCAGCTCGCGCACACCGCCAACATCGGTGGCAACGACCGGCTTTTCCATGGCCATCGCCTCGCCCACGGCCAGCGGCATTCCCTCCCAGGCCGAAGCCAGAACAAAGCCGTCTGCGGCGTCCAGCAGAGCGGGCATGTCGCGGCGCAAACCCAGCCAGCGAACGGAAGCTCCAAGCTCAGCCGCCAGGGCTTGCACAGCGGCCAACTTTGCCCCCTGCCCCTCACCGGCAATCCAGAGCCGCGCCTCCGCACATTCCGCCCGCACCTGCGCAAAGGCGCGCAGCAGGTTGGGATAGTCCTTGGCGGGCGCGATGCGTCCTGCCGCCAGCCAGACAAACTCGTCTCCGGCGCCCATTTCCTCTCTCATGCGGGCGCGGCTATCGGAGCTGGGCGTGAACTCCGCCGTGTCGATCCCGTTCGTGAGTACCGAAGACTTGTGGGCCGGAACAGCTTTAAGGCGCACATAGCGGACGGCGGCGGCCTGGCTGACGGCGATGGTGCGGCAACTCAATCCATCGCTCAGCCGGTAGGCCAGCATGCGAGGCCATGGGCCTTCGTAGACGTTGTGAATCGTAGAGAGAACCGCCGCGGCCGGAAACGAAATCTTGAGCAGACGGGCCGCCATGTTGGCCGGGTAGGTGTGGCTGTGGATCAGATCGGGTTGGAAGGTACGCAGAAAACGGCGGGCCTTCGCGAGGCCGGTGAGCAGGCTGGCCGGAGTCCTGCGCATGTCGAGATGGACGAGGTCGAGGGTGATGGGCCACTCTTCGGGCTGGCGGCTGCGAAGCACAACCAGCGAGACCGCATGACCGCGCGCCGCCATGCGCTCAGCCAGCGCCAACCCTTGCCGTTCTGCTCCGCCGACACCCAGCGAGGTGAGCACGTACGCAATCCGCATTCCACCCACACCCTGCCAAAAGATCAAGTGGGACGATGATAACGCTCACAGTCAGGCTTTGGCAGCGTCCCGATTCGGGCCGGCCGTTGCCCGTGTACCATTGTGTTCGCAAGAAGCTGTGATTGGAAATATGGTCCTGACCTGGCGTTTGGCAATCTGATAAACTTGGTGTTGTTCTCGATAAAACTGAGGAGGCTCCATGGACCTGGGCGAGTGGGTGAAATCCAATGTCGATTATGGCCGGCGGCTGGTGGACTCGGGAATCGAGGGTGCGCGTTCCGGCCAGGACGAATTCCTCAACGGAGAACCTCTTGCTCCCTTTCTTGGCGAGTCGGTCCGAGGCGCGCTGGTGCCCGCAGCTCTGGGAGCGTGCGTCGGCGTGTTGATAGGTTATCCAATCTGCCGGCGGAAAACCCCAGCTGTTACATGGGCGTATGGTTTGCTGGGTTGCGCGATCGGGCTTACCACCGGTATGGCCTGGAAAAGCCGCCATCTTAGCGCCAGTGTCGCCGGCAGCGCGCTGAAGAATATCGGCAAGGTGCGCGATGAGCAGTGGCTCAGCAAGCATCCCATCGACTACGCGTAATATCCGGCGGTTCTCCAGTTTCCGCAGAAGGAAACCGCTTTCCCAAGGCGTTTCCTTCTCCAAACTGGCCTGTTTCCTGCCGGCCTACTCCCTCGGCGACCCATCCTTTGGCTTGGCCATATTTTCTTCAACGGGACTGCCCTGCCCCGAAGCGGCTGCGTTCGCCTCGGCTTCGGCCAATGCCTCCGTGTCCAGTTCATGTTCATGCCGATAGTGATCGACCGGCATCTTGCCGTCCCACCAGGCCCAGTTCATCGGATAGACATCGGGGTCGAGGAAGACCTGGTAGAAGTGCCAGACCACAATCGCCAGCGTAGCCAGAATCGCTTCGTAGAAGTGGATGGCAGTGGCCACATCGACCCACCAGCGCGCCAGTAGGTCTCCAACCCAGACCTTGGCCCACATCATCACGCCGGTAATCGCCATCAGCGCCGTGCCCCACACCAGCGCCCAGTATTCGGCCTTCTCCGCATAGTTAAAGCGGCCGAACCTGGGCTTTTCCTTGCTGAATCCAAGGTAATAGCACATGGTTGCCCAGGCATCGAAGGCATCCTTAGGCCGCGGCGCGATTTCGTAAATCAGCCGCCGCCCTTCTCTGGCCATCGCCAGGTAGAAAACGTGATAGAACCCGGCGCCGATAAGGATAACTCCCGCCACGCGATGAGTCATGCTGCGCAGCTTCTCGCCCATGCCAAGCACATCGGCCAGCCAGGAGTTGGGGAACTTGAGGGCAAAGCCGGTAATCACCAGTACGATGAAGCTGGTAAGCAGTATCAGGTGCTGCCAGCGCTGGTTGACGCTCATGCGCGTCATCTTCGGATTCTGCATTGCTCGCAGAGCCCTGGCCTTGCTTTGCCAGATAATCGCGTTATGCAGGAACATCGCGCCTATCACGACGATGATCAACGCCAAATAGAACCATCGCACCCAGCGCACGGCAATCGAGCCGATGTCTTTGGACTTGCTGACATCCATGTGGACCTTGGTCTGCGTGAACTTCTGCGTAACTCCCTTGTGGCACTGGCCGCAGGTGGCGTCAAGGTTAGCGTGATTGACGGTAGAGCGGGGATCGCTGGAAGGAAAAATGTTATGCACGCCATGGCAACTGGCGCAGTTGGCCACCACCGCCGAGCCGCCCTCGGAGGCCAGTCCGTGATAACTGTCCAGATAGCTCGTCACGCGGTTTCCCGCCACTCCGAATTCCTGCGACAGGCGTACGCCCTCGTGGCAGCGGGCGCAGGTTGTTCGGGCGATGTTCTGCTCGGATACCGATGAGTTGGGGTCGATGTGCGACTTGATGGTGTGGATTCCGTGGCAGTCGGTGCAGACCGGGGCCAGCCCGTTGCCGCGCGCCAGTGCCTGCCCGTGAATGCTCTGCACAAAAGTCTGTTCGATCGCGGTATGGCACTTGCCGCAGGTCGCCGGAACATTAAACTTGTAGATCGGCGACTTGGGGTTGTTGGCGGGAAGAATCTCGTGCTCGCCGTGGCAATCGGTGCAGACCGCGGCGTTCTTCGATCCCTTTTCGATGGCCAGCCCATGCACGCTCTGCTGATAAGAGACAAAGGGCTGGCCGCTCTCCCCGGTCGACTCCATCAGAAACTTCTGCCCGTGACACCGGCCGCAGGTGGTGGGGATGTTGTCATGATTGACCGGCGATTTTGCATCGGCGGCGGCCAGAATTTCGTGCGCGCCACCGTGGCAGTCCTGGCAGTTTGCCCCCGGCCCGCCGGCCCGGTAGGCCTTGGCATGGAGGCTATGCGTGTAAGCCTCCTGGGCATCAGCGTGACACTCGGCGCAACGAACCTTCCGGGGCGTGGTTTCATGGACCAGACCCTTCACATCCTTGTGACAATCCACGCAGGCAAACAGATCGCCGTGGATGGAATGTTTCATCTTGTTTCCATCCACGTACAGGCTGATCTGCTTTCCGTTCTCCACTGTAGTCAGGGTGGAGTCGGAGTGGCAGGCAAGACAGTCTTTATCCCTGGGCTTCTGCTCGGCGCGAGCCGCATAAGCGCAAACAAACAGGGATAAAGCGAGCGTTTGTACGAGGATTTTTCTGGAAGTGTTCACGCCTCTGAGGAGACTCTCCGGCGGAAAAACTCGCAGTGACTGGAATCACAGCGCCACAAAAGGCGTTCACCGGGAGATCCGTTTCCCGTTCTGGGTGGACAGATCTCCACAGAACGGGGCACAAGTCCCTCCCCAAAGACAACTTGATGCACTACGCGCTCAGGGCCTGAAATACTCGCTCAGTGTCAGCGCCAGAAGAAGCAGGCCAATAAAAATGGCTGAGAATCCAACTACCTTGGAGAAATTGATCTGCCAGATTCCCGGCGCCTCCGCGATGCGCTTCTCCAGCTTTCCCTGGCTGGCAAGCCTTCGATACTCCATCGGGCGTTTAGCCTTGAACTCTTCCTCGCTCTCCACTCCGGTAAAAATCACCATGTCCATCGGAAAGCTGTCCGGGCGCAGATGAGTATTGACGAAGTGAATGGAAAAGATGAACAGAATGGCCAGCAGTCCTTCTTCGCTGTGAATCACCAGCACGGCGTTCAACGCCCAGCCGGGCAGGAAGTGCGCGAAGAACGGGGCGAACCACATCGCATATCCCGAAAAACCGATGACGACCATGCCCCAGAAGACTGCCCAGTAATCGAACTTTTCCCAATAGGCATAGCGCTCGAACTGCGGCTTCGGCCCTAGTCCCAGGAACCAGCGAAGATGCCCAAAGAGGTCCTTTACATCCTTCCAGTTAGCCACCATGGAGGTCGCTCCCCAGAAGATTCCCTTTTCGCGATGGACTATGCCGCGAGTGAAGATTTCCTTCACGTGGATCAGAAACGCCAGGGTCAGCACCACGGCGCAAAACTTATGGAAAAATAGAATCGCGCCGAATCCGCCCACGCCTCTGGCCAGGCCGCGCGCCCAGATGCTCTCGCTGAAGCGCAGGGGAAGTCCCGTCGCCGCTAGTCCTAAAAAGCTGGTAAACAGAGCGGCATGAAGGTATCTTTGTTCCCGCGTGAAGCGCATGAAATACCGCCCCCCTGCGCGACGATTTTCGCTGCTTCCATCTGCCGCTGGCTCCTGATCAGGCATTCTTTTCTCCTTCAGCCGATCTATTTTTGATTTGGTCGTATCGCGCGCGAATCAGCCACAGCAGGGTGTGAATCACGAAGAACGTAAGTACGCTGATCAGCAGCAGATTCATAAACAACCTGACAAAGTAAAGGCCCGGATTCAATTTACGATTGTGCGCGTTGGCATGAGGCTGATACTGCACGAAGCTGGCGTTGGCGCCCTCATGACACTTGCCGCAGGTCGCCACCAGGTTGGCCGGGGCAATCGGAGATCGGGGATCGGATGCGGGCAATACGTCATGCGCTCCGTGGCAGTCCCAGCAACGCGCCGTCTCTACATAGCCGCCCAGCGCGCCCAACTGCGAGTGGAAGGTATCCCGGTAAGTGGATAACTTTTCCTTGTGACACGAGCCGCAGATAGGCGTGGACTGCATCCGGAAGGTAGCTTCCGTCGGCTGCAGGATCGCGTGCGCCGTGTGGCAGTCCGTGCATACCGGCGCATTCAGATTGCCGGCCGCTACAGCTTTTCCATGCACGCCGCCAATATAGTTGTCGGTAATTCCCGCGTGGCAGCTTCCGCACGTTTTGGGAATGTTTGTCTTATAGGTGGCACTCAGCAAGTCCTTGTGGCTCAGGATGTGATGCGAACCATGGCAGCTCTGGCAGTTTGCCGCCACCAGCAGCCCCTCCTTGCTCAGCGCAAACCCGTGAATGGAATCGATATACATGGGGTAGATGTTGGGCAGTCCGTGCTTCTTGGCCAGCGCCTCATTGCCGTGGCAGGCGCCGCAAGTGCGCGGAATGTTGAGCGCATAGACCGCCGACCGGGGATCTTCCTTGGGAAAGATGGAGTGGGCGTCTCCGTGGCAACTGGTGCATGGATGCTCCGCCCGGTTGGCATGAACGCTTCCCACTAACCCGGCCGCCTGGTCGGCGTGGCAGCTCTCGCACTTGACCGGCGTCACTTGATCCGGATGAGGATAGTCCTTGATAGCAGTGTGGCAATCGCCGCATTTCAGGCTGCCGTGTATGCTGGCGCCGAACGTATGCGCATCCACGCCGACACTATGTCCGGAGGCATCTTGCAGGCTCTTGTCCCCGTGGCAGGAGAGGCAATCCGTCTCCCCCCTGGCGGCGCATGGCGCCGACACAACCAGAAGCGCTCCCAGGACGAGCGCAATGGAGGAAGCAATCTTCATCTCGGCTCCGATCTATACTTGCGCACTCAGGCCAGCCCCAATCGGGCGCGGAGGAGAAATGACTACTGCCTCTCTTCCCCGGATCGCGCCACGTGGTCAGGGCTTGCTTTCATGCGCGCTGCTATTTCTGCAGCGTGCGAATGTACGCAATCACATCCTTGATCTGCGCGTCGGTCAGTTTGCCGCTGTAGCCTTTCATCGTGCCTTTGCCGTTCTTCGTCGAAGCGATGAACTGGGCATCGGAGGCCTTGAGCATCGCCGGGGCCTTGAACGACAGGACCTTCAAGTTCTTGGCCATCGGCGAGGCGGCCAGTCCGTCGGCGCCGTGGCACATGGCGCACTTGGTCTTGTAGGTATCTGCGCCGGGCGCCTGCGCGAAGGCCGGCCCCGCAATGAATGTGGCCAGCAGAATCACGGCCGCCGCTCTGATTCGTAATGTCATAATCTTGCTCCCTGACCGGATGTTGACAGTTCCCCGGTCACGTACCTTTCATATAGGTTGTGTTGCGCGGTCGCAAGTGACACCGGTCACAGCTCGAAAGACCCCTTTTCGCGCCCTCGGTGAATCGTTCGAGTTTTCTTCACAAACGATTCGCTGCATCTTCAGATTTCGGCCAACCCAGCGGCTGGTGCGCCAAGGTGATACAGGTCACTTGCCGCAACGTGCATTTTCAGGCACAATATGACCTCTGCTAGAGGACAAAATTTATGGCTACAGTTGCGGTACCGGAAGCGAAAACCATGCTCACTCTCCCCGGAGACGCGGTGCGTCAGATTCAATGGCGCTTCGCGGACCGTTTCGATCTGCAGATGCTGGTCCAGTCGGCGCGCGGCGTGGCGCGGGGAACGGTGGCGCGCCTGGTGGCGGCTGGCGAGCGCAACACCCATGAGTGGACCCCCGGCAAGGCCAGCATGATGGAGGCCTTTGACCGCGCCGGCATCACTGCGGCCTTCATGGAGCCGGAAGAGGGCGGATTCATCGCCGGGCCCAAGAACCTGGCCCTGTCGCTGGCGGCCTTCGAGCTGGCCTGGGTGGACGGCGGCGCGGCTACGGCCAGTCTGGCCGGTTTTCTGGCCCTGGCGCCCATCCACGAGCGAGGCACGCCGGAGCAGGTAAGCCGCTACAAGAGCCTCTCCGCGCCTCCGCAGCCGGGTGAGGACCGCAAGCCCTGGCGAGGCGCCTTCGCGCTCACCGAGCCGATTCCTTACGTCGGCGTTGATACCGGCATGTTGAGCGGCAAGCTGCGCGTGGCCGAGTGGAAAGACGGCGAGGAGCCCTGGCTGCAGGTGGACAAGCGCGGCCGCTTCATCACCAACATCGCCTTCGCCAACTTCGTTACCGCCGCCGTCGCCTCCGACGACCCGCGCATCAAGGGCAGTTGCATGGTGATCCTGGAAGAGACCGACGAGGGCATCTTCGACCACGGAACGCCTACTAAAAAACTGGTTCACCAGCTCTCCTCGACCGGCGACCCCATCTTCAATCTCAAGGTTCCCGCCAGCCGCATCGTGGGCGGATACACCATCAAAGACGGCGTCATCGTTCCCAACTTCAACCACGGCGAAGTCATCGAAGCCGTCTTCAAGCGCACCCGCGTAGCCGTGGGCCTGATGTCCTCGGCCAAGCTGCTCTCCGCTATCGAGCCGGTCATTCGCTATCAGCGCCAGCGCTTCCGCGGCGCCGAGGGCGCCAAACCCGGCTCGGTGCGCTACGAGCAGGGCATCCAGCAAAGAGAAGACGCGTTGCACCGGCTGGTCGACGTCTGGGCCACCGGCGAAGCAGCTACCTCGCTCGGCTTTGCCACCGCCCGCCTCTTCGACGAACTCGAACCCATCGAAAAGCTGAAAACCGCCCTTCTCAAGGAGCGCGGAGTCCAGGGCGGACGCGCAGAGATGAAGGCTCTCAAGGAAAGCGCCGATCGCGCCATCGAGCTCCTCTCGCTCAAAACTGACGACCCCCGCCGCGCCGAACTTGAAGCCGATCCCCTCGTCCAGTACGTGCTCATGGACGCTGAGACAAACGTCATCTGCCCGGCCACCAAACTGTGGAACACCGGCCATGGCGCCAATCAGCTGCGCGAGGCCGTCAGCCTCATGGGCGGCTATGGCATCACCGAGGACTGCCCCGGCTTCCTCGGTAACAAGTGGATGGACGCCCAACTGGAGGCCACCTACGAAGGCCCGGAAGCGGTGCAGCGCCGCCAGTTGACCGTCACCATGACCTCCGAGGTCTTTCTCGCTCAGTTCCGCGCCTGGACCACCGAAATGCGGCGCATCGCCTCCTCGCGTCCCGGCACTGGCGCCTGCACCCTGGCCTCGGCCATGCAGATGTGGCTGTGGACGCTGAACCACCTGCAAAAGGCCACCGACCCTACTGGCAACAAGCTTTATCACGGCCAGCGCCAGGGAGTCACTTTTGCCTTGAGTGACGCGCTCTGCTGGCTGGTGGCTTCGCGCTATCAGATTCTCGACGTGCTCGAACT
>JBAVYF010000145.1:0-8211 GCA_049698655.1 Occallatibacter sp.
AGTGCTCGTTGCTGTAAGCATAGTAGCTGCCGCCGTAGTGGAACACGTCGTAGTCCGGGTAATGGCTTCTGCCGATCACCCGGACACTCGTACCGGAGACACCGGCGCCAGCAGCAACGGAGCCACCGCCGATCCGATGCCCACGCTGGCCAGCACCAGGCTGTTGGCCCTCGCCTGCATCCGCGACGGCGTGGTCACGCCGATGGTTCTCGCCGAGGTGGGATAAGTGGGCGCGGCCATCACGCCAAACAGCGCCTGCATCAGCAATAGCTGCGGAATCACCATGGCCAGGCCATAGCCATGCCAGGCGATCAGCGCGGTCAGCGTGTTGAGCAGCGTCCATCCCAGGCAAAGCGCCAGAAAGATGCGCCGCGCGCTCACCCGGTCGGCCAGCCCTCCGGAGGGCACTTGAAACGCTGTGTACCCCACCAGAAAGGCGCTGAACACCATCCCCATCTGCGCCTGGCTCAGGCCAAACTCGCGCATCATGCCCGGAGCCGCAACCGTCACCGCCACGCGCCCCACGTACCCCGCCGAGGCCACGCCCATCAGCAGCAACACCAGCCGCTTGCTCATTGACGATGCCGGGTTTGCGGTTGCGGGCCCGCTCACGCCAGCGCCTTGCGCAGAATCAGCTCCGAGTGTCCCGCCACGCAGTAATCCTTCAGCTCACCCACCTGCTCGTACCCGTGCCGCCGGTAAAGCTCTTGCGCCTGCTTGTTAAACGACGACACCAGCAGAAAAAGGTGTTCCCGCCCATGGAAGCGCTGCTCGGCAAACTGCAGCAATTGCGATCCGGCCCCCTGTCCGCGCGCCTCCGCCGCCACCGCGACGCTGGCGATGTAAGGCGACCCCGCCAATCCATAAGGCGACAGCAGGATAAAGCCCGCCGGCAACCCGCTCTCCCGTCTCCGGGCCACAAAAAGCTCGGTGCCGGGTCGCCTCAGCGCCGCGCTGCAAGCCGCCTCGTCGCGCCGCAGCGTGACCCACGGCTCCGACGAAGCCATCACCCCGGCGCACCAGGCGTAGTCGTCCGGCCCGGCCGCCGCAACATCAATCAGAATCTCCATTGCATCCTCAAATACATCTGCATCCTACCAACCGACCCCGCTATCGGCAACGCGACAGAACCAAAGCGCCGCGGCGGCTTGCGGAACGAACGGGAGCTTCCGATAATGAGGAGGGCGGGCCGCTTCTCCGGCGAAGGCCGGCGCGGGCGGCCGGGGGGAGGATGGCGATGGAGCGTGACGAGGCTCATCCAATCCAGACTCATCCAACATGGAATGAGGGAAGCCAGACCGAACAAATTCGGGCCGACCGGCTTCAGGCGCAGCGAAACTCCTACGCAGATCTCATCACGGCCCTCGCGGGCCTGGCTCCCGGCATCGGTCTGGGAAGCGAGATTGCCGCTGCCCTGGCGTCGATTCCGCGGGAGAACTTTGTGGGGCCGCCTCCGTGGAAGATCGTTTCGCCCGGCTGGCACACCCAGACAATTTCAGATGATCCGGCGGTTCTCTACCAGGACGTGCTGGTGTCGTTAGGCGCGGGCCGGGGCCTGAACAATGGGCAGCCCAGCCTGCACGCCCTGTGCCTGAACGCGCTGGCGCCCAGGAAGGGCGAGAGCGCCGTCCACGTGGGCGCGGGCACGGGATACTATACGGCCATGCTGGCCATGCTGGTGGGCGAATCGGGCGGGGTGGATGCCTATGAGATTGAGCCGGAGCTGGCGCGGCGCGCGGGCGCGAATCTTGCCGGGTTTTCCCAGGTTGTGGTGCATGGCCGCTCGGGCGCCGAAGCGCCGCTGCCGGAGTGCGATCTGCTCTACGTGAACGCCGCCGCTGCCGAGCCCCTGGCGGTTTGGCTGGATGCGCTGCGCCCAGGGGGGCGGCTGCTGTTTCCCCTGGAACCGGCAGGCGAGGGCGGAGAGATGCTGCTGGTCACCAAAAGGGCAGACGGCGATTATCCAGCCCGCTTCCTCTGCGGAGTGGAGTTTGTTCCCTGCGCTGGTGCCCAGGATGCACAGGCGGCGCGGACGCTGTCGGCGGCGTTGTGGAGAGGAAGCGGGAGCCAGGTCAGGCGGCTGCACCGCAATGACCAGCCGGACGGCAGTTGCTGGTGCGCCGGGCGCGGATGGTGGCTCTCGACCCGTTAGACCAAGGTTGCAGGTGCCCCAGGTCTCGATTTTGAGACCTGGGAAATCATATCTATCGCCCCAGCGCCAGCGATGGGTCGGCAGACAACGCGCTCTCGGCGAACTCTCCAGCCTGAAATCGCGGCCATGCGGCGGCGGCGATCATCGCGGCGTTATCCGTCGACAAAGCCAGCGTGGGGAAGGCGACGCGCAGCCCGCGCCGTGCGGCCTCGGCGCTGAAGCGGGCGCGCAGTTCGCGGTTGGCGGCCACTCCGCCGGTGACAAGAATCCGTCGCGAGCCCAGCGATTCGGCCACCGCAAAACTCTTCTTCATCAGGTCGCCCACCACCGCGCGCTGGAAGCTGGCGACCAGGTCCAGTATCTGCTGCGGACACAGGGCGAGAGCTTCTTCCTTGGTTTGCGGCAGGCGCGCCTCAGCGCCAGGCGCAAAGAGCCGTGCCGCCCTCGCCTTCGCCTCGCCCCGCAGATCGTGCAGCTCCACATAGCGCAGCACCGCCGTCTTGATCCCCGAAAAGGAAAACAGAAATCGTGGGTCGAGATCGGCGATAGGCGCGGTCTCGGCCGCCTTGGTGCGCGGCGGCTTACCGCCCAGGTGTACTTTTCGTTTGATCTGCGCGAAGGAAAACGGCACGGCTCGTGGATTACCGTATTGGGCCAGCGCGTCGATCCACGGCCCTCCGGGGTAGCCGAAGCCGAGCAGCTTGGCCACCTTGTCGTAGGCCTCGCCGGCCGCGTCGTCCACCGTGCGGCCGACCAGCTTGTAGCTCCACGCGCCTTGCGCCGGCCGCGCCAGATAAAGGTGCGTGTGCCCGCCAGAGACGACTAATGCGAGGGACTGTTCATCGGGAGAAGGGAGTGGGTGCCCCACCCTCGCCGCGTCTTTGTTGTTGCGGCTTGGGTGGGTATCCTCGACCCCCGCACCATCGAGTTCATCAGGCGCGTGCGCATCCTGCGCTGCGAAGACCTCCCGCTCATTCAGCAGCACCGCGTGAATGTGCCCTTCCAGGTGGTTGACGGCAATCAGCGGCAGACCCTGCGCGAAGGCCAGCGCCTTGGCGTAGGTAATCCCCACCAGCAGCGCCCCGGCCAATCCCGGCCCGGCGGTCACGGCGACAGCGTCCAAATCCGCCAGGCCAATCCCGGCCTGCGCCAGCGCCGCGCGCACCATCAGCACAATCGCCCGCAGATGCTCGCGGCTGGCCAACTCCGGCACCACCCCGCCGTAGCGCGCGTGCGTCTTGATCTGCGAAGCCACCACCGACGAAAGCGTGCGCGCCCCGCGCTCCACCACCGCCGCCGCCGTCTCGTCGCACGAGGTTTCAATGCCCAGAATGAGGCCGCGTCCGCTCATCTGTCTAGTTTAGCGGGCTTCACTTGAGAGGACATCAGTTTCCCACTTGGCCGCAGCACGGGCGACAATGGAAGCAGCCATGTTGCCCGCCACTCCCCAATTCGATGCGGCTCTGCGAATTGTGGGAGAGCTGCGTGCAGCCGGCTACGAGGCCTTCCTCGCCGGCGGCTGCGTCCGCGACCTACTGCTCGGCCGCGTGCCCAAGGATTACGACGTAGCCACCTCGGCCACGCCCGATGTCGTCCTTAGCCTCTTTCCGCGCACCTTTGCCGTCGGAGCGCACTTTGGCGTAGTGCTGGTGGCCACCTGCGATGCATCGAATGCCGATCACGCGGCTGGAGCAGAGTTGGCCCCACCGCAGGTGGACGGAAATATGGCAGGAAATTTTATGCGAGCGAATAGCGAGCAGTTGGCCCCACCGCAGGTGGTTACAGAGGTGGCCACCTACCGCTCCGATGGTGCCTACTCCGATGGCCGCCATCCCGACGCAGTGCGTTACACCACCAGCGCCGAAGACGATGTCCGCCGCCGCGATTTCACCATCAACGGCTTGCTCCTCGACCCCTTACGGCTGCCAAGTTCCTTTATCAGCCCGCATGAAAAAGCGTTCGCCGTCCGCGAAGGACTCCGCCCCGCCGTGATCGACCATGTCAACGGCCTCTCCGACTTGGAAGCCGGCATCATCCGAGCCATCGGCCGGCCCGACGAGCGCTTTGAAGAAGACCACCTGCGCATGTTGCGCGCCGTGCGCTTCGCCGCCCGCTTCGGCTTCGAACTGGAGTCCGGCACAGCCGCCGCCATGCGCCGTCTGGCCCCCAAAACCAAAGCCGTCAGCCGCGAGCGCGTGCGCGACGAGCTGACCAGAATGCTCACCGAGGGCCATTCCCGCAGGGCTTTTGAGCTTTTGGATGAAACCGCCCTCCTCGCCGAAGTCCTCCCTGAAGTCGCCCGCATGAAGGGTGTCGCCCAGCCGCCGCAGTTCCATCCCGAGGGCGACGTGTGGACGCACACGCTGCTGCTGCTCGATCAACTCGAGCCGGGCTGCTCACTCCCGCTTGCATGGGGAGCGCTGCTGCACGATGTGGGCAAGCCGCCCACCTTCCGCCGCGCCGACCGCATCCGCTTCGACGGCCATGTCGAAGTCGGCGTAGCCATGGCCGCGGACGTCTGCCGCCGCTTCCGTTTCTCCAACGATGAAACCCGCCAGGCGCTAGCGCTCGTCGCCAATCACATGCGCTTTGCCGACGCCCAGCACATGAAGGCCTCCACCCTCAAGCGTTTCTTCCGCCTGGAAAACTTTCCTCAGCACCTCGAACTGCACCGCATGGATTGCCTTGCCGGCAGCGGCAACCTCGACCACTGGAACTTTGTCCGCGAGCGCTACGAATCGATGCCCGAGGAAGCCGTTCGCCCCGCGCCGCTCGTTACCGGCCGCGAGTTGATCGCCGCCGGCTACATCCCCGGAGCCGTCTTCAAGGAGATGCTGCGCGCCGTCGAGGACGCGCAACTGGAAGGCGCCATTGCGACGCCCGCCGAGGCGCTCGCCTTGCTCCGCGAACGCTTCCCGCTGGTTACTGAAAAGCGGAGTGAGTTATGAGCGACGGCCGCGAGGAGCGCGAAGAACGCGAGAGACGCCGCAAGCTGGAAGAGGAAGAGGATCGTGAGGATCGCATCGACCACGGCCAACGAGATCAGTGGGAGCAGGAGCGGACCGACTCCTGACGAGCCAAGAATAAGTCCTTGCTGTAAGGAGGCATTCCCTCAGGGATAAATGAATGGGTTGAAACCCATCCCTGCCAACGCGCCCTTTCAAAACCTTATTTATGCAATCAGTTCTATGCAGAGGCCAGCGCGTCTGTGCGCAGAATCGCGACTTCATCCAGGATGCAATGCGCGAGGCCGGACTTCGATTGTGCCGGGAAGACGGTTTCGCGGGTAGCGGTGATAAAGATGGCGGCGTTGCGCTCGGAGTCGAAACCCAGGGCTGGTTGGGAGACGTCGTTGGCGACGATGGCGTCCGCGCCTTTGCGTCTCAGCTTCTCCCGTGCGTTGCGGATGAGCTCTTGCGCGTCGATGGGGGTCTCGGCGGCGAAGACGATCAGCAATGTGCCGGGGTTGCGATGAGCTGCGACGCTCTGCGCAATGTCTTCTGTCGGCTCAAGCGAGAGAGTAAGCGGGCCGGTGCGCTTCAGCTTTTGCGGGGCGACGGCGGCAGGGCGGAAGTCGGAGACGGCAGCGGCTTTGATAACGATGGTGGCTTGCGGAAGACGGGCAAGGACGGCGGCGTGCATCTGGCTGGCGGTGGTGACGTCGATGCGTTCGCAGCCAACGGGCAAGGCCAGCGCAGTGGGCGCGGAGATGAGGATGACCTTTGCTCCGCGCGCGATGGCGGCTTCGGCGAGCGCGTATCCCATGCGGCCGCTGGAGCGGTTGCCGATGAAGCGCACCGGATCGATAGGTTCGCGCGTGCCGCCGGCGGTGATCAAAACCGTCTCGCCAGCGAGATCGTTCTCATCGACGCGCTGAATGCGGGCGAGAACAGAGTGGACGATTTCGTCGATCTCGGCGAGGCGGCCGCTGCCGGTCATGCCGCAGGCCAGGTAGCCGTTGCCCGGCTCGATGATTTCCACGCCGCGCTGGCGCAGCGTGGCGAGATTGGCCTGGGTGGCGGCGTGGTTCCACATGTTTACGTTCATCGCCGGGGCAACTATCACGGGCGCGGTGGTGGCGAGGTAAAGGGTGGAGAGAAAATCGTCGGCCAGGCCATGCACGAATTTGGCGAGCGTGTGCGCGGTGGCCGGCGCCACCAGGAGCAGGTTGGTGGATTGCGCTTCGGAGATGTGTTCGATGCCGTCGTCGAATGCATCCGCCTGCCACAGCGAAGTGATGACCTTGTGGCCCGTGAGCGAGGCGAAGGTGAGCGGGCGAACGAACTCTTCGGCGGCGCGCGTCATCACGACGTGAACGTCGAGCGAGTGCTCCTGCAGAGCGCGAACCAGTTCGGCGGCCTTGTATGCGGCGATGCCGCCGGTGACGCCGAGCGTGACTTTGAAGGGAAGCGGGCTAGTCATGGGCTGCTCCTATGAGGTGGTTGTCAATCAGGCGCGTTTTGCCGAAATGGGCGGCGACGGCGATGAGTGCGCCACGGGTGGTGTCTGTCAGCGGCAGCAGAGTGCCGGGGTCAACCACGGCGGCGTATTCGACGATGACTGATGGATCGGCTGCGAGCATCTGCAGCATGGTTGCGGTGAGCGACTGAGAGTTTCGTTCGCCGTGGCTGTGGAGATCAGCTGCAGCGACTAGCACACGGTGCAGGATGGTGGCGCGGCTGCGCTGCTCGGGCGTGAGATAGCGGTTGCGCGAGCTGAGCGCGAGGCCGTCGGGTTCGCGCACGATAGGGCAGGCGACAAGCTCCACGGGCAAATTGAGATCCCGCACCATGGCGCGCAGAACTGCAAGCTGCGCGGCATCCTTTTGGCCAAAGTAGGCGCGATCAGGCGCAACAATGTGGAAGAGCTTGGCGACGATGGTAGCCACTCCGCGAAAGTGACCCGTGCGGTGTGCGCCGTCCAGGCGGTCGCTGATGCCGGCCACTTCAATGAAAGTGGATGCGCCGGCGGGCGTCAGCGTTTCGGCTGAGGGTGCGAAGAGTATGTCGACGCCGGCAGCGTTGAGCGCGGCGCAATCGGCGTCAAAGGTGCGCGGATAGCGGCTGAAGTCTTCGTTTGGGCCGAATTGCAGAGGGTTGACGAAGATGCTGGCAACCACGTGCGTGCAATCGCGCTTCGCTGCATGGATGAGCGAGAGATGGCCGGCGTGCAGTGCGCCCATGGTCGGCACAAGGCCGAGTGTGCCGCTGCGCCGGAGTTCGCGGGCGGCGGTTTGCATCTCGGCAATGGCAGTGATGATGCGCATGGGCTTAATCAGTGCGTTCCATTCGTTTTGACCGCGATGAAGTTCATCGCCGGCTGCGTTTCAACGGCTCACGAGAGAGAAGCTCTGCGCTGGCTTCGCGGGGAAGGTGGTAGCTTTCGGCATCGGCGGGGAACGTGCCGCCGCGGACGTCGCTCGCATAATGCTGGATGGCTTCGGTGAAGAGCGCGGACGCGTCGGCATAACGGCGGACAAACTTGGCCGGAGTTGCGCCGGTGAGATTGACGAGGTCGTGGAAGACGAGAATCTGGCCGTCGCACTCTGGGCCCGCGCCGATGCCGATTGTGGGAATGGCCAGCGCGGCTGTGATCAGTCCGCCGGTTTCGCGCGGAATGCACTCCAAAACGATGGCGATAGCGCCTGCGGCTTCCAGGGCCTGCGCGTCGGCGATAAGCTCGTCGATGGCGGCCGCGGATTTACCCTGCACGCGGTAGCCGATGCGATGCACCGACTGCGGCGTGAGGCCGATGTGGCCGACAACGGCGATCTCCGCCTGGGTGAGAGTGGCTACCAGAGCTGCTCGGTTGCGGCCGCCTTCAATCTTCACCGCCTCGGCGCCCGCATCTTTGATGAAGCGGGTCGCGTTGGCGACGGCCTCCTCGGTCGTCGAGTGGTAGGAGCCGAAGGGCATGTCGGCCACCAGCAGGGCGCGGCGGACAGCGCGGCGGACGGCGCGGGTGTGATGCAGCATCTCCTCCATGGTGACGGGCAGAGTGCTATCGTAGCCGAGCACGGTCATGCCAAGCGAGTCGCCCACCAGAACCATGTCAATGCC
>JBAVYF010000146.1:0-6355 GCA_049698655.1 Occallatibacter sp.
GCATTCATCAATGCTGCCGCGCTCATCGTCATTTCCATCTGGATCGGCATTGAGGCCGTCCATCGGCTTTCAGCGCCGGTCATCGTGCAGCCCAAACTCATGATGTATGTGGCCGCGGCTGGCGTACTCATGAACGGCGTCATCGCAGCCCTGCTGTGGCGCGTGGCCCGCGACGTGAACCTGCGCTCGGCCTTCCTCCACATGGCCGGTGACACGCTTTCGACCGCAGCTGTTATCGCCGGCGGCGCGGGCATTCTGCTGACCGGCCGGAATTGGATCGACCCTGCCCTCTCGCTGATGATTGCCGCGCTCATCCTCTGGACCAGCTTTGGCATCGTCCGCGAGACCCTCAATATTCTTTTGGAAGGCACGCCTCGCGGCGTCTCGCTCTCCGAGATTCGCTCCGGCATGGAGTCCGTCGAGGGCGTGGTCAATGTTCACGATCTGCACGTCTGGAGCCTCGGCTCAAACTCCAGCGCCCTGGCCTGCCACGTCACCATCGCAGACATTCCGCCGTCAGAGAGCGCCTGCATCCTGGTCAAGCTCAACCACGTGCTCAAGGAGCGCTTCCATATCAGCCACGCCACCATCCAGTTCGAGCACATGGGCTGCGAGCAGCTCGACGGCTGCGTCGTTCCCATAGAAGAGATGACCGGCAGACACCGACACCACCACGGACATGCGCACTGATTCCGCTTAAGGAGGCCTTTCCCTTGTCCCGTCTTCGCCTCACTCTTGTCGCGCTATCTCTTGCCCTGCTCTTTGTCGCGCCCGGCCTGGCCGGGACGCCGCACTCTGCCCAGGCCGCGGCGCAAACTCAGGCCGTTGCGCCGACGGCCGCGCAACTGGAAGCGCTGGCCGGCGAGTACACCAGTCCGAATGAGCCCGACACTCCGGTCAGTTTTTATATTCAAGCGGGCAAGCTTGTCTTCGAGTCAGAGCGCAATGTTCCCACCGAGTTGAAATCCCTCTCCGCGCTGGAGTTCTCAGTGCCTGAAGCGAAGTTCACTCTTCGCTTTACGCTCGATGATGCCGGCCAGGCCAAGAGCGTGGTCTTTTCCGACACACCCAACGACCCCTATCGCCGCACCGGCGAGCCCGTCCACCACCTCTTCCACAACTACCAGCACGCCGAAGCCATGATCCCCATGCGCGACGGGGTCAAGCTGCACGTGGTTTATCTGAAGCCGGCGGACATCGCGGCACCGCTGCCGTTCCTTATCCAGCGCACGCCCTATGGATGCGACGGGACCAACCGCGTGTCGTTCTTTGGCGGGCGGCCGGAGCTGGCCCGCGACGGTTACATCTACGTCTGCGGCGACATTCGCGGCCGCTACAAGAGCGAGGGAGAGTTCGTGATGAGCAGGCCGATGGCTGACCATCGCGACCCGAAAGCTTTCGACGAGAGCACCGACACCTACGACACCGTCGCCTGGCTGCTGGCCAATGTCAGCGGCAACAACGGCCACGCCGGTTTTATCGGCACCAGCTATCCGGGCTTTCTGGCCATGGCGGCCGGCATCGACCCCCACCCCGCCGTCAAGGCCATCTCGCCACAGGCTCCCATGATCGACGCCTGGATGGGCGACGACTTCTTCCACAACGGCGCCTTCCGCCAGAGCTACGGTTACGACTACGTCCTCCGCATGGAGACCAGCAAGAAAGAAATCACCCCCAACTACGGCAAGGACAAGGACGGAAAACCCCGCGACGGCTACGATTTCTTTCTGGAGCACGGAAACTTTGCCCAGGACGTAAAGCGATCCGGCTCCAAAACCCTGCCCACCTGGAAGCTCTTCCTTTCGCACCCCGCTTATGACAGCGTCTGGCGCTCGCGCGGCGTTCAACACTCGCTCACGGCGGTCACTGTTCCCACTCTCTCCGTCGGCGGCTACTACGACCAGGAAGACATGTACGGCCCGCAGATCGAGTACTCCACACTCGAACCACAAGATCAAAACCACCAAAACTTTCTCGTCCTTGGCCCTTGGCGGCACGGCTATTGGTCGTCCTCTTCGCGCCATCTGGGAAATCTCGACTACACCGAGCCCATCGGCAAGGAGTATCGAACCCGCATCGAGGCAAAATTCTTTGCCCACTACCTCAAGGACGCGCCCGGCGCAAATCCCTCGGGCTTCGACCTCGAGAACACAGCCAGCTTTCAGGCCGGCTCGAACACCTGGAAGTTTTACTCTCACTTCCCTCCGAAGGAATCCCGGCCCACCAGCCTGCACCTTGAGGGCGCGGGCCTGCTTAGTTGGAGCGGCTCAACCGCACAGGCCGGCGTCCGCTACATCAGCGACCCCACCAACCCCGTCCCCTATCGCCATCGCCCTGTACAAGAGACTTACAGCGAAGGCTCGCAGTGGGGCAACTGGCTTACCGAAGACCAACGCTTCGTCACCGGCCGCAAGGACGTGGCTGTGTGGAGGCTGCCGGTGCTCAAAAAAGATCTGGTTCTCACCGGCGAGGTTGTCGCCGACATTTACGCCTCCACCACCGGCACGGACAACGACCTGGTTGTCAAACTCATCGACCAGTACCCCGGAGACGACGCCGATGCGAAGATGCGCGGCTACCAACTACTCACCAACGCCGAAATCTTCCGCGGCCGCTATCTCGACAGTTTTGAGAAACCTGCGCCATTGCAGGCGAGTTCTGTGCGCGAGTATCGCTTCAGCTTGCACGACGTGGACCACGTCTTCAAGGCCGGCCACACGGTGATGGTCGAAATCCAGAGTACTTGGTTTCCGCTCTACGATCGCAACCCGCAGACCTTCGTGCCCAACATCATGACCGCCAAGCCCTCCGACTACCAATCGGCTACGATCACCATCTACTCCGGCCCCGGGCACGATTCGACCTTACAAGTGCCGCTGGTCAGCGCCTGCAAGACCGGGGAGTGCTTCTGAGCTAAGGCGAAGTTCCGTATGCTTCCGTCCGCGACTGCGCCGTGCCCCATCCTTGCGCCTTCGTTCTGCGCAAGGGTGGGGAACCGAAATCTTCAGCCTGTCCGCCCCCTTTCGCGCTAAAATAGAAACAGCAACATGATTCTCCACCAACCCATCCCGGCCCTCCTCTAGCGGCGCCCGCCGCCCATACTTATTCTCCGCCCATTTTCAGATTCGACCTTTAAATGCAGCACCAACGCGCCCCTGCGCGGGCGAATGATTTTAGCCGTGACTATGAGGTTCAGCCATGATTGATCGTCTGGAACAGATGGAGCAGCGCTATGAGGAGCTTTCTACACAGCTCTCGTTGCCCGAGGTCGTCAACAACCGCGAAAAATACCAGAAGGCGGGCAAGGCGCTCAGCGACCTGGAAACTCCGGTGATGAAGTTCCGCGAGCTGAAGCAGGTGCGAGCGGGTCTGGATGAAGCACGCGTCCTGCTGACCGATCCCGAAATGCGCGCCATGGCCGAGGAGGAGATTGCCAAGCTCGCGCCGCGCGAACCGGCTCTGGAAGAAGAGATCAAGGTGCTGCTGCTGCCCAAGGACCCCAACGACGAGAAGAACGTCATTCTCGAAATCCGTGCCGGCACCGGAGGCGACGAAGCCTCGCTTTTTGCCGCCGAGGTCTTCCGCATGTACCAGCGCTTCGCCGAGCAGCATCGCTGGAAGATCGAGGTGCTCTCCGTCTCAGAGTCGGGCGTGGGCGGCTTTAAGGAAGTGATCGCCATCATCGAGGGCGAGCGCGTCTACTCGCAGATGAAGTGGGAGAGCGGTGTCCATCGCGTGCAGCGCGTTCCCGAAACCGAGACGCAGGGACGCGTCCACACCTCGGCCATCACTGTTGCTGTGCTGCCTGAGGCCGAAGAGGTAGACGTGAAGATCGAAGCCAAGGACATTCGCATCGACACCTTCTGCTCTTCCGGCCCCGGCGGCCAGTCGGTGAACACGACTTACTCGGCCGTGCGCATTACCCACATTCCTACGAACACTGTAGTTAGTTGCCAGGACGAGAAATCGCAGATCAAGAATCGCGAAAAGGGAATGCGCGTGTTGCGTTCGCGGCTTTACGAGATGGAGATGGAAAAGCAGAATGCCGAGCTGGCCCGGGAGCGCAAGCAGATGGTGGGAACCGGCGACCGCAGCGAGAAGATCCGCACCTATAACTTCCCGCAGAACCGGCTGACCGACCACCGTATCGGCTTGACGCTGCACCAGCTTGATCAGGTGATGGAGGGCCGGCTGCAACCCATCGTCGATGCGCTCATCACCCATTACCAGGCCGAGCAGTTGAAGTCCGGCGGCAGCCAGGCTTGAGGCCTTCCATGCCCTCACTGCGCCATCATCTCGATCTTGGGGAGTTCGTGCTGAAGGATGGTTCACATCCCGAGAGAGCGCGGCGGGATGCGGAGCTATTGCTGATTCGCGCACTGAAGAGAAGCCGCGCCTGGCTGATTACTCACTGCGATGAGTTACTCGCCGATGACTTATCCATGAGTTATACGGAGTTACTGGAACGTCGTCGCAAGGGTGAGCCTATTCAATATATTACAGGCGAATCCGAGTTTTTCGGCCTGCCTTTTCGAGTTACTCCCGATGTGCTGATTCCGCGCCCCGAGACCGAGCACCTGGTCGAAAAAGTTCTGGAGCTGGCGGCAAAATTCACAACTCCGCGCATCGTGGACATTGGCACGGGCTCGGGGGCCATCGCCGTCGCGCTGGGCCACAAGCTGCCTCACGCGCGCCTCACGGCCACCGATCTCTCCGCGCCCGCTCTGTCCATCGCGCGCCAGAACGCCGCGCGCAACGGTGTTGCGCGTATCCGTTTCCTAGAGGGTGACCTGTTTGCGCCGGTTAGCAAAGAGAAATTCGAGATTGTCGTCTCCAACCCGCCTTACGTGCCCACCGCCGACCGCGCCTCGCTCTCCGTCGAGGTGCGCGACCACGAGCCTGAGCTGGCATTGTTTGCCGGTGACGACGGTCTCGAAGTCTATCGTCGTCTCATCCCCGCCGCTTTCGACGCGCTCATCCCCGGCGGCTTTGTGGCGCTTGAAATCGGCTACGGCCAATCGACGGCGATCACCAACCTGCTCGCCGCCTCCGGCTTTGAGCAGATCGAATTCGTTCCCGATCTGCAAGGCATTCTGCGCGTTGCCTGCGTCCAGCGGCCGTGAGCCGTAGTCCCCGACCGTGCCGCGTCGGTAGTCGTGATGGGAATGCCGCCGGGAGGAACACCGAGCGTTCCGCGCGATGCTCCAGCCGCCCCGCAACCCTGATAGTCCGGCGCAGCCAATCTCCTCATCAGCCCATGAACATTCCGCCGTTCACGTCGAGCACGTGGCCGGTAATGTAGGCGGCCGCATCAGATGCCAGGAACTTGACCGCCTGTGCAATATCGAGGTCCGTTCCGCGCCGGACCAGCGGAATCGTGGCCAGCATAGCCGCGCTCACCTTCTCGTCCAGCACCGCGGTCATCGGCGTCTCAATGTAGCCCGGCGCAATGGCATTCACGGTAATTCCCCGCGAGGCCACCTCGCGCGCCAGCGACTTTGTCAGCCCGATCAGTCCGGCCTTCGAGGCCGCGTAGTTCACCTGGCCCGCCTGCCCCGCGCGGCCCACTACGCTGGCCATATTCACAATCCGTCCCCAGCGGTTCTTGATCATCGGCCGCAGCAGGGCCTGCGTCAGCAGGAATGGCCCGGTCAGGTTGATGGCCAAGACGAGGTCCCAGTCGGCGCGCTTCATGCTCATCATCAACGCGTCGCGCGTGATGCCGGCGTTGTTCACTAGGATTTCCACTTTGCCGAAGCGGTCGAGTATCGCTTTGGCCCCGGCCTCAATCGACTCCTGGTTGGAGACATCCAGCCGAAACGCCGCCGCCTGCCCGCCCAGCGCCTCAATCTCCGCCGCAACCAGGGCCAGCTTTTCCTCGTTGATGTCCGCCACGGCCAGCGTGGCCCCGGCCCGCGCCAGCTCCAGCGATACTGCCCGCCCAATTCCCTGCGCGGCCCCGGTTACCAGCGCAATTCTGCCCTGCAAATCCGCCATATCTTCTTTGACCTCCGCGCGCAATTTCGCGCCCTTTCGTCCCTATTATAAATGGGCGAGAGTCAGGTTTTTATTGTCTGCAATTGCGCCTGCTGCCTCCGAGGTTTCGGAGACGAAGTCGCGCTACGTTGTCTCTGTCAGTGCGTCGGTGCGCTTGCTCATCAGGGCGGTGCGCTCCAGCTTCTCCCAGTTGAAGGGTTTGCCGTCAATGGCGCGCTTGAGGGTTTTGAACAGGACAATGGAGAAAAGCTGGCGGTAGGCGAAGCGCTGCAGCCAGATGTGGAACAGCAGCCAGCCGTCGCCCTTGTTGGCGGGGTGGCGGCGTTCCAGGCTGAAGGCCACCGACGAAGTGATGAAG
>JBAVYF010000147.1:0-3636 GCA_049698655.1 Occallatibacter sp.
CGCCATATCTGCCGCGTTCTTTCTCATTTCGTCAACCCGCCAACTCGCCAACCCCGCGCAGCGGGGCCAACTCGCCACATTTGACCAAACCAAAATAAGGAAACTCACACTCCCAGCCGCGCCAGCAGCGCCGCAATCGCCCGCCCGCGATGGCTGAGTGTGTGTTTGGTTTCCAGATCAAGTTCGGCCATGGTGCGGTTTAGCGCGGGCAGGAAGAAGAGCGGGTCGTAGCCGAAGCCGCCTGTGCCTCGCGGAGCCTCCAGAATCAAGCCCTCGACTGTGCCATCCGCGGTGTGCAGCAGTTGACCGTCGCGGGCGACAGCCAGAACGCAGCGGTAACGGGCGGTCCTTTGGGCCTGGGGAACGCCGGCAAGTCGTTTCAGGAGCACCGTATTGTTCTGCGCGTCGGCCTGGCTCGCGTCGGGAGAGCCGGTGAGGCCTGAATCCGCGGCAAAGCGAGCCGAACGCACCCCTGGCGCGCCGTCGAGAGCGTCCACTTCGAGGCCGGAGTCGTCGGCAAGAACCCATTCCCCTGGAGCAAGACGGGAGTAGTAGATGGCCTTGAGCGTCGCGTTCGCGGCAAAGGTCAGGCCGTTCTCCTCCGGCGCGGGGATCTCTTCCAGCCTAGGCAGAGGGTCAATGCGAATCGAGTGCGCTGCGGCGGCGGTGCGGAACTCTCGCAGCTTGCCCTGGCTGGTAGTGGCGGCGTAGATGTGAAGAGCCATGCGGAAAGTGTACCGGACCTGCTTTGCAGAAAATAACCCTCAGTTGGCCCACACTGGCAGATAGGAGGTCAGCGTGCGAAATCTGTCAGGCATGTCCTCGGTCCGTATCCTTGAACGGCCTACCCCACCCCCCTATGGGTTTGGAGGCCTTCGTTGAACCCTCGGATGCTTGTAACATACATGAATTCAATATGATACAATTTTGCCCTGTTGACGAAAGAGTAACAGCAAACCCCCGATTTTGCCCATTTTTTAGCCTAAAAACAGCCGTTTTTGTCGCAAAAATCCCCTTTTTCGCCGTCAGAACAGCAGTTGGCCAGCTCTTCGCTCGCCGCATTCTTGCTGAGGATGAAGGAATGCAAGTGAGGCCATCTTCCGAAGCCATTCTGCTATATCTAAACTATGCGGTTCGTACCTTCTCGGCTTGTTCCACTCCTGATCGCAACAACGCTCACCGTCGCAACGCCCTTGCCAGCCCAGCAAGCCCCCGACAACTTCCGCTGGATCGACTTCCACTCGGTCCAAGACCAGAAGGACCAAAATGTAGTCGCGTGGGTCAGGCGCTCCCTCGATCCGGAAAAATGGACGGCGATTCGCGAGATCGGCGTCGAGTACGACGCGGCGCTGGTCGTCACCACACTGCGGGCCACTCCTCAGTCGCAGCCCTCGGCGGACAGTTTCACCGTTTGGAGCCTCTCGCTCACCAGCCACGTGGTTGCGCCGCTGCTCAAGGGCGTTAACCTGCGCCTGCTCGACTGGATGCTCCTTGCCGATGGCGCGCCGCGCGAGCTCGGCGCTCTCTACGACAACTGCAACGAGTGCGCGGCGTCCACCTTCCTCACAGCTTTCCACTACGACCTGCCGCACCATATGTGGACTGGCCGCTGGATGCGCGGCACCCAGGCCGTGCCCATCTGGAACACGAATCCATCCCAGGGCGTTGCTCTGACCCAGGTCTACGCGGTCCTGAGCGAGCCGAACGGACGACAACTGGTGGGTACGTGGAACCACATCGACCATGGCGAGGAGCCGCCGGAGGACAGCGTCTTCCGCTACGATCTGGACCCCTTCAGCGGTCTGGAGCGAACGCAGATGCTCGTTGGCAAGGAAGCCGAGGCCATGAAGCAGCGGCTCTGCGGCGCGCCAAGTGTCGCTCCGGAATTAGCGCGTGGGCAGGACTCAATGCTTTGCCAGCAGACTCTGAAGCCGCATCCAGAGCGCAAGCCCAACACGCGGCCCCCTGCGAACAATAGCGGCCGGTCAACCCCGCCGGCAGCGCGGCACTGAATTAGGAAAAGAACGAGCTACTTGTCTTTTTTCGGCACAGGTGGGAACTCGGCGTCATCACCCACAGTTTGCACCCGGATAGCCACCAGATTGCGCACACAGCGCGCGAGTACCTTGTCCCCTGTATTGACCAGTTGAAGAGGCCCGCTGTCGGCAATCGGTTTCCCGTCCTGCGTGTCGGCCACTATCACAGTAGCGTTGTGTATCTCGGAAGCCACCTCAGCAAAAGAGTAAACCGCTTCATACCCGTCCGAGCCTACGGCCACCAGATAATGCCTCAACTCCTTGCCTTCCGGCTTGGCGGGCAAACCCAGCCGTTGGAGCAGGTCGATCAGGGGCACGCCGGAATAGGTCAGGCTTGCCTTGGTGTGGTTGCTGATTACGGTGACGGTCTGGTGCGGAAGAGCGGCCATAGTGGCCGGGGTCCACTCGGCGAACTTGTCCCCGAAGGTGATCTTCAGCGGTCCTGCCGGATCCAAAGGCTTGCTCATGCCGACCATCTGGCCCGTCGGCGCAGGTTGCGGCTGGCTCTGCGCCTGCGACCTTGCGGCAACTGTTCCAGCCGCCAACACCGTTCCAGCCGTTAACCCGAAAATTGCCACCCAATTCCGTATGCGCATGGTCTCTCTCCTGCATTCCATCGTATACTGGCCACATGTCGATTGTGGGCAACATCGCCGGCATTGCCAAGGGAATGAGCATCACCTTTGGGGAGATCTTCAAACCCACCCAGGTGGAAAATTACCCCGACGGGAAGGGCCCCCTGCGCGGAGCGGTCCTCGAGCAGCGCTACCGCGGCGCCCACGTCTTGCAGCGCGACGAAAACGGCCTGGAAAAATGCGTGGCCTGCTTCCTGTGTGCGGCTGCCTGCCCTTCGAACTGCATTTATATCGAGGCCGCGGAAAACACCGAGGCAGTTCGCATCTCCTCCTCCGAGCGCTACGCCAAGGTCTACAACATCGACTACAACCGCTGCATCTTCTGCGGCTACTGTGTGGAAGCCTGCCCCACCGACGCCATCACCCACGGCCACGGCTTCGAGCTCGCCACGCTGAACGCCACCAATCTCGTCATGCGCAAGGAAGACATGCTGGTGCCGGTCTCGGCGCTGACGGCGGCAAAATAGCACCCCACTCCTTTTCGAGATCGCCTCAACGCAAAAAGTCCAGCTATCCTAGAAGGTTGGCCGCATTCTCCGTTTTTTGAGGCGGCCCATGAGGGCAGGAGCGAATTTGGCTGATTTTCTTTCAGAGCTGAAACGGCGAGTGCTGGTCTACGACGGCGCGATGGGCACCAATCTGCAAAAGCGCAACCTCACGCCGGAGGATTTCCGTGGCAAAGAGGGCTGCAACGAACTGCTGGTGCTCTCACGACCAGACGTCATCCGCGCCATCCACGCCTCGTTTCTTGAGGTTGGATGCGATGTCATCGAGACCGACAGCTTCGGCTCGACCAGCATCGTTCTCGCCGAGTATGGCCTTGAGGACCGCACACGCGAGCTGAATATCGCCGCGGCGCGTCTGGCGCGCGAAGTGGCCAATGAGTACTCGACCCCGAAGAAGCCGCGCTTCGTCGCCGGTTCCATCGGCCCCACCACCAAGCTGCCCTCGCTGGGCCACATCGG
>JBAVYF010000148.1:0-4840 GCA_049698655.1 Occallatibacter sp.
GTTCAGAGTGTTGTTCGCTCGGCCGAATAACGTCGGGCCATCAGTGGTGAAGTTGTCTATGTTGCCAAAAATTGGATGGTTGAAAATGTTGAAGGACTCGGCACGGAATTGGAGCTTCAACCGCTCATGCAGAGGAAAGTCGCGTCGAATTGCCAGATCCGTTTGCCAGACTGCGAAGGCGCGTGCGAAGTTTCGCGGTTCATCTCCGTTTTGGTTCGCCGCCGGTGTGCTGAATGCGTTAATATTTATCACCCGCCCACCTGGCGCACTCGGAGTACTTAAATAAACAGGGACACCGGGGACAAGGTTCGGTACCTGGTTCACGGACTGGCCGTTGGATAGGGTTGCATACCCGGAGTAAATGTCGACGGGCAAAGCAGACCGTGCGGTCTGCCGTAGGTCGATGTCGTAATGTTTTAGGAGTGCTCCTGCAATTGGATTCTTGTAGCTGCCCGGCACTTCATAGGTGAGCGCTGCGGAGAAGCTGTGACGCACGTCAAAGTCGGCGTTGCCACGGAGCAGGGTGGCGGAGAGGGCCTCATTGTTTGAGAGATCGTCAATCGCGTGCGACCAGGTGTAGGAGGCAAGCGCCTGCAGACCTCGAGAGAGGCGGCGCTGGAACTGCACCTGCAGCGAGTCATAGTCCGAAGTTGAACTGCCGGTGGTAAGGTATAAGCCATTTCCCAATGCAAAGTTCGGGTTGGTCGGAGGATAAAGGAGCTCCGCATGGAGAAACTTTCGCCCTCCGGCAGCTACGTAAGAAACCGTCAGCGTCTGTTTCGTCCCGAGTGCTTGCTCGACCGCAACATTCCACTGCAATGTGTAGGGCAGCCGCAGGTGAGGATCATCCGCTGCAACCAAGGTGACATAGGGAGACGCAACACTTGGAGGAGGCAACACCTGTTGCGCTGCAGTGAGCGGAAAAGCGGCGTTTGGATATTCCACGATAGATCCGACTCCAATCTGTCCAAAGGTGCCTTAAAGAGCGAAGAAATCCCCTGTATCATAGAAAACCCCAAAGCCGCTACGAACCACGGTTTCATGCCCGGGCTTTTGGCGAAGTTGATAGGCTAAACCGATGCGCGGAGCAAAACCGCGATAGTCCGTGTGCCACACAGGAGTCCCTGCGGGCGCGAGTTGCGTCGTGGCAAGATTCGTGATCTGATTCACGGTGTAAGGCTGCGGGTCACTATTAGGCGCAGGATTCAGGTCCCAGCGAAGTCCGAGCGAAAGATGCAGCCGGTTCGTGGCCCTCCACTCATCCTGCACGAAGGCGGAGAAGTTCGTAATGAATCCTACTGGAGTTGTAGCCCCGAATGTCTCTGCAAGGCCAATGGCTGACGTATTTGAGAGCACCTCGCTCTCAGAAAAGTATAAAAATAAATTGACTAACTGGTCGTATCCTCCAGTGACCACTTGCCTTCGGTAGTCGATCCCATACTTCAATGTGTGGGACCCGAATGTGGAACTCACAGAGTCCGTAATGTTCCATTGATGCTCGGGCGAAGTCAAATAACCAACAAAGGCGCCTGGGTTGGTACCATAGTAGAGGAATGCTGAGAAATCATAGTACTTGGGGAGCACAGCTAACCCAGGATCAAACAAAGCAGGCGCGATTGGCACTGCGCCCCCAAAGTTATCCTGCGAATAAAGCGTACCGCTGGTATTAGAAGTGTAATTGAACCGCAGTTCATTATCCATGCGCGGGGATAACAGGCTTGTAGTCCCGATTGTTAGCACTTTGATATCGGAAGTAGTGTTCTCTAGACAGGCGAAATTAGCGGGAATATATCGAGCCATCGAATCGGATGGCGTATCGGCATAACGTCCGAAAATATGCAGTTTGTCACCAAAACTATGGTCTGCCCGGATGCTATATGCATCGAGACTTTTTGGCGAGGAGTAAGCACCAGTAAATAGGGCGAGGCCGTTGCCTTGATCCGCTCCGTTCTCAATGGGAAATGCATTCAAGATGGGCTGAAGGGCAGACGGGGAATCTTGCCGCAAGGCGGTGTCCGGAACATCCAAGGTGAAGGCGGCCTGGGGTACCGCCAGCCGCAGTCCTTCATAGGAAAAGAAGAAAAACGTCTTATCCTTACCATTATATAAGCCAGGAATTCTCACTGGCCCGCCCACCGTTCCACCGAAATCGTTCTGCCGCTCGGCCGTCTTGGGCAGCCCGGCATTATCGTTAAACCAATTGTTCGCGTCCATGACGCCGTTCCTAAAATAGTCGAATGCAGACCCATGCATGACGTTCGTTCCAGAGCGTGTTTGGAAGGATATCTGCGCGCCTGGGTATCGGCCAAACTCGGCCGAATATGTGGACGTGCTGATCCGGAACTCCTGCAAAGCGTCGATCGAGACCAGACTTTGCGTTGTGCCTAAGGCGGTCACCCCAGGTGTGCCACCGACGCGGGCTAGATCCCCATTTCCGTTATTTGCGCTGACGCCATCCACCATGTAATTGTTTGTTTCCGTCCGTTGACCATTGACACTAAACTCACCTGAAGAGCCGGTAGACGCCCCCGGTACAGCAATTACGCCGGGTGTCAGTTCGATCAGCGACTGAAAGCTGCGGCCGTTGAGTGGAATATTTTCGACAAATTGCCGGTCGATTACCGTGCTTACGGACGCATCAGTCGTATTGATGCTCGCTCCACTCCCATCGACTTGAATGGTCTCAGAGGTTCCTCCCACTTCAAGCGTAAAGTTTCTACTGATTACATCCTGAACATTCAACGTAATGCCCCGCACATCAACCTGCTTGAACCCTTCCTTCTCCACGACTACACGGTAGCGGCCTGGGTTAAGCCCCGGCACGTTATAGACTCCAGCTGTGTTTGTCTTGGTTGCGCTCGAAATATTCGTATCCTGATTCGTGACCGTCACTTGCACGTTGGGCACCAAGGCACCTGTGCCGTCCGTGATGGTGCCTGACAGTGTGGCACTTTCGGTTTGCGATGACAGGCAAATTGGAAACAGCAGAAGAATTCCGATACAGCAGAGTTGAAGAATGATGTGATTGAGTTTGCGGACTCTGGCTGGCAGACAAACAATGCTTGTGGAAGCAAAAGTGGACATGTGTATAACCTCTACTGTGCATTGCAGCGACGGGGTGGATTTCCTACCAGGGGCACGTTAAAAATGCCTGAATGGGTCTGCCCGGTCTGAAAACCTGCTGCCAGTAGCGCTCTACAGGAGATGCGGCTGGCTGCGGGATATACTTCAGAACATTCGGATTTCACGGAAAGCTCCGCCCAACGACACCTTCATCCACCACCAGTCTTACGCTTACGGCTCAGGAACGCTCGGCCCTGTCCGCCGAGCTCAAAACCACTCTCAGGCTATGGGACGAATCAGAGAACCCCATTTCTGGGCGCATCCGTGGCAGGTTGCAATTCGTCGTTGGGAAACCGGGTGCACTGGAGCGGAAACGAACTTCTGGAACCTCACAGCTAACGAATTGCAAAGCCAACTTCCCTTCTTGGCCCTTCTCCACAATAATCGGCGTAGCCGCGGTGGTTGGTTCCAAGAAGATTACGGGTGATTCGCCGGTGTTTCCAGATAAGCAGTGAGCATCCGTTTTCCCTTCGGTTGCGCCAGGTTTTCATCATTGCGCTCAAGAGTGATGAAGACCGAGTCGATTTCGGCGAGCACCCGAGGGTCACTAAAGTTCAGGCTCCAACGCCGCTGCGTCTGATCGTCGCGAAAAAGAATGCCGATCTTCCTGATGGATGCTTTCTTGCCATTGCTTTCGCCCCATGCAACGTAGGAGAATTTGCCTTCGTCCGTTCTGCGCTGGGGCAGATCGTATGCGTAATATATGAGAGATTTGCCCTCAGTGTAGAATGCCCGCGCAAACGGCTTCTCGGTCGCGCCCCGTGTGCTCGTATCGTAGACGTCGATAATGTGCAGATTGCGAGCGCCGATGATATCGCGGATTTCTCGGCCATGGGAGAGCAGATCGCGTTCCCGGTCGAGACTTGCGTTTTCAGTATTTAGCTTTTGCGTGAGGTTCTGTACCTGATCCTCAAGGGAAGCGACCGTGGCAGCATCCGAAGATTTGACAGACTGGACCTGTTGCAACGCAGTCCGCTTGGCGTCGAGATCGGCCTGCGTGGCTTTGACCAGCGCGACTTGACCCTCAATCTCTTCTCGGAGAGATGCTTGTGTTGCGATTGCCTGGGCCAAGTCTCGGTCTTCGTCTGCGAGCCGCTGTTGAAGAGTGTAGTTCTGCTGCCGTTCCAGCGCCAGAGCGGTGGTCAGTTCTGTATTCTCGGCTTGGAGTCTTTGTTCCGAGGGGCCTGTTGCGAGCGATGGAGCAGATGCCGGCGCGCCAGACACCGGTTGCACTACCGTAGACGCGATTCCGGCATCATGGAGATGAAGAAGTCCATGGTCGTAGCGGATGCCGACCCAGAAAATGAACACGGCAGCGGCCGCCGCTCCAACCAAGAGTGGAACCCTGAACCGGCGATACCGCAGTAAGGGTGGATTCGGCTTGAATGATGCGGCAGCGATGCCGCCCTTTTGCTGCAAACACTCGTCAATCTGTGCGATATTCGCCCACACTGCGGATTTGACGCGGCTTCGGCTAGATTCGATGACGGCATCTGTTCCTCGATCAGAAACTCCCACTAAAGCTTGATATGTCTGTAGGTAGTCGGACGAGAGTCTCCTGCATTCGTCACACTCCGAGAGATGAGACTCAAATTCCAGCGACTGAGAAGACGGCAGATCGCCGAGAGCCGCCAATGCGCACAATTCCTCAAAGTATCTGTGCTTTGACACTCTCCACCTCCCCCGTCAACGCTTCCGCCGATTTGCTCGTCTTGCA
>JBAVYF010000149.1:0-4971 GCA_049698655.1 Occallatibacter sp.
GGAGTCGGAGCCGGATTCCGCCCCGCCCGAACCGGCCAGCGTTCCCGCCGACGGGCAAGCTGCTGAGGCTGAACCGGAAGCAAGCCACGAACTGGACGCGAAAGCCGCTGCGGAGACCAGTCCAGAGAGCTGTCTAACCGACGGCTCTGACGAGCTCTCCGAAGAAGAAGATTCGCCCACCGAGGCCGAAGACGCCGAGGCCGACCTCGAAGCACACCGCCAGGCCCGCCTGCGCGACCGCGAAGTCCGCGCCATTCTCCACCAGCTTCTCGACGAACTGATTGCCTCTTGCGCCTCCGACGGCCGAGGCGTCGAAATCCGCGAGATTGCCGGCGGTTACCGCATGGCCACCAAGCCCGAGTGCCACGATGCCGTCCGGCTCTTCGTCAAAAGCCTCAAACCGGCGCTCCGGCTCTCGTTGCCGGCTCTGGAAACCCTGGCCGTCATCGCCTATAAGCAGCCAGTCACCGCTCCCGAGGTCAACGAGATTCGCGGCGTGGATTCCTCCGCCGTCTTCGGTACGCTGCTGGCCCGCAAGCTGATCTCGACGGCCGGACGCAAGGCGGTCATCGGCCGCCCTATCCTCTACAAAACCACCCGCGAGTTCCTGCTTCGCTTTGGCCTGAGGGACATCTCCGAGCTGCCCTCCATGGAGGAGTTCGAGAAGCTGGCCGTCCTCTCACTCGACGAGCCGGAGACCGCAGCCGGAGAAGACTCCGAGCAGAGAGCGAATCCTGCCCTAGGGCCTGAATTCGACGAAGCCGCCAGCGAGGAGCTGGAAGACTCGCCAGAAATTTCAGCCTAATTCACCCCCGCAGAGGCCGCGCCTGCTGCGCCTCCCACCAAGAGCAGACAGAAACCGAGAATTCTCCCCATGGCGAAAAAGAAAAAAGTCCTTCAGCTTGAATTGACCGAACCCGAATCAGCCGAACCCAAGTCAGAAGCCGCGCCCAAAACCGAAATCTCAGAAATTGAAGACCCAATCGGAGACGTGACCGACGGCGAGGCCGAAACTGCGAACGAAGCTGGGGACGAATCTGCAACAGAAATTGAAACCGAAGCCGAAACCGGGCCCGAGTTCAATACCAAGCCCGGGGCCCCCGCGGACGGGTCTTCGTCCGAGGGGTGGAAGCCGCGTCCCCCCGCCAAGCTGGAGCGGCTGCAGAAGATTCTCGCCGCTGCCGGGGTAGCCAGCCGCCGCAGCGCCGAGAAGATGATCGAGCAGGGTCGCGTGCAGGTGAACGGCAAAGTGGTTACCGTGCTGGGAACCAAGGCCGACGCAGGCCGCGACCACATCCGCGTGGACGGCAAGCTGCTTCAGGGCGCCGAGCGCCTCCGCTACTTTGTCCTCAACAAGCCCCGGGGCTTTGTCACCACGGTCAAGGACCCCGAGGGCCGGCCCACAGTGATGCAGTTCTTCGACAAGATGAAGGAGCGCCTCTACCCCGTTGGCCGCCTCGACTACATGAGCGAGGGGCTGCTGGTGGTCACCAACGACGGCGAGCTGGCCAACCGCCTCACCAAGGCCTCCTCCGGCGTGGAAAAGACCTACCTGGTCAAGGTTGCCGGCCAGCCCACCGAAGCCGAGCTCGACATTCTCCGCGGCGGCGTCGCCATCGAGCGTGGAAAACCAGGATCGCCTCAGGTGCGCACCTCTCCGGCCCGCATCCGCCAGGTCCGCCAGGGCGACAATCCCTGGTACGAAGTGGTTCTCGTCGAGGGCCGCAACCGCGAACTGCGCAAGATGTTCGAGGAAGTCGGCCACTTTGTCGAAAAAATCCGCCGCGTCGGCTACGGCCCGCTGGTTCTGGATCAGGAGCCGGGCAACCTGCGCGAGCTGGAGCCGGCAGAGCTGGACGCTCTGCGCAAGGCCGCCGAAGGTAAGCTGCGCACGCCGAAATCGAAGGAACTCCGCCGCCGCAACCTGCTCGACGCCGGCCTATTGCCGACGGTCCTCCCCAAGCCCAGCAGCCGCCCGCGCCAAGCCCTGCCGTTAAGTGAGCGCCCTGCCGCCATAGAGCGTCCCAGCGACTATCGCCCCAGGAAGAATTTTGGCGCTGCCCGTCCCAGCCGCCCGGCAGGCTCCTTCGACAAGAGTGCAGGCAAGCCTTTCCGCCCAGCCTGGAAGAAAGACGACCACCCCACCCGTCCGCCCGCGCGCTTTGCCGAAGGCTCAACCAGCAAAAGCCGTCCCGGCGCAGGCCGCTCTTTCACCACCAAACCCGCCTGGAAGAAGCCGGAACGCCCAGCCCCAGATCGATCAGACCAAGCCCGATCAGGCCCAGCCCGCCCAGTTCGCTCTGCCCGGCCTGAGTACAAGCGCCCATCCGAGCCCCGCCGCGATGCCCGTGTCTTTCACGAGGACCTAAGCCCGGTAAGGCCGCCCAACCTGCACATCGAGGAGATCACCGGCCCGGACCGTTCCAGCCCATCGCGGCCCAGCGCTTCCCGGCCCAGTTACAGCCGGCCCGGCCTGGCTCGTCCCTTCACCACCAGCAGCGGCAAACCCCGCGCCGGCGGCGCACGGCCCAGCAGTAAGCCGTTCAAGCCGGGCTCTTCAAAACCCACGGACAGGTCTAAGTCCGCAGGGTGGAAGCCCAAAACACCCCGCTCGTATGGACCACCTTCCGGCCCCCGCGCTGGCTCAGACTCCCGCCCGAGCTACGGCGCCAAGCGGCCGTACACGCCGCGCACTGAGGGCTCGTCCGACTACCGCCCCACCAAGGCGAAGCCGTATCCGAACTCCGCCTCCCGCGCCGAGAGAAAGGCCGGTCCCGGCTGGAAGCCCAAGCCCAGTTTCAGCCCCGGCAAGCCTGCTTCAAGCTCGCGGGCAGGCTCCAGACCGGGTGGGCCGAAACCGGGCGGCTTCTCCAAATCCGGCTACAAAGCCAAACCTGGCGGAGCCAAACGCACCGGACCTCGGCCCGGCGGCAAACCCGACCGAAAGAGGCGCAGCTAAAAAGCTGCCCCGGCAGCTATCCCGGATACGTTCCCGTAATGTAGCCCTGCAACGCCTCAATGGCATGCGCCTGTCCGGAGATCACCCATTTCACCAGGTCGCCAATGGAGACCACTCCCACCACGGTGTCATCCTGCAACACCGGAAGATGGCGGAAATGGTGTTCGGTCATCATGGCCATGCATTCATCCACGGTGTGCTGCGGGCTTACGAAGACCACCGGGCTGGTCATGATCTGGTGGACCTTGGTCTCTTTGGAATGGTGGCCCATCAGAATTCCTCTGCGCGCGTAGTCGCGCTCCGACATGATGCCGACCAGCCGATGGTTGGAGAGCACCAGCAACGCGCCGACACCGTGCTTGGCCATCAACTCGAGCGCTTCGTAGACCGACTGCTCGGGCGCTATCGACAGGACTCTGTTTTCGTCTTTGTGCTTCAGCAACAATCCAATCGTGTCGGTAATCTTCATCAGAACCTCCAGGCCCCTGGCAGCCACGTGCCGGTGTGTGCATTCCATCCCGCGCGACCCTTGCCGTCGCGGAACAGAAGCGTATCTCGATTCGGTACGTAGTCAATATAGCCCATCCGCATTACGCCGGAACAGTGCGGAAGCGGACCGGGTCTTTCCGCGACTGGAGGCGGGACGGAAAATGGGGATGAAAACGGAGCCTTGCGTGGCTTTTCGGAATCCTGCCCACCGGCAAATCCCCCTTTGACCCGCCCCAAAACTCGAATTCTGCGGCCAAAATCCCTCCCTGCGCGTCTCTAGAACCGGGAGCGCAGAAAACCGGCCTCATGCGCGGCTGCTGTCTCTCGATTGCATCCAGTGGAAGCTGAGATTGCCCGGCAATCAACGGTTGGTATACGCCGGGGAACAAGGCCTACAATTCCAGCAACAGGAAAGTCACCTCATCCGACCGGAGAACCTTCAGATGCCCATGAAAACTCTTCGCTTACTCCCCGCGGTGCTGTTGGTCGCGGCGCTCAGCCTGCACGCAGCCAATAAGCCCAAGCCCGCCGCGCCCGCGCAGGCGGCCGTTGACCCCTATACTGAGGTGCAGCCCGCCACCGAGACGCTCGATCTGGCCATGTACCAGCGAATTCGCGACGAGGGGCTGAACCACTCGCACGTGATGGAATTTGCCACCGCGCTGGCGGACGGCATCGGGCCGCGGTTGACCGGCTCGCCCAACATGGCAAAGGCCAACGCATGGACCCGCGACACGCTGACCAAGATAGGCCTGGAGAACGCGCACCTGGAAGACTGGGGCGAGTTCGGCATGGGCTGGCAACAGTTGAACACCTGGGCGCGCATGGTCACGCCCGACACCGCGGTGCTGATTGTGCAGGCCACACCGTGGTCGCCCGCGACTCCCGGCCCGGTAACCGGCGACGTCGTTTTCGTCAACATCCAAACGGAGAAGGATTTCGATCAATACAAGGGCAAACTGGCCGGCAAGGTGGTTTTGCTGGGCGCCATGCGCGAGGTTCCGCCGGTGGACAAGCCGCTCTTCGACCGCTATACCGACAAGGATCTGGACGAGATCGCCGCGTTCCCGGTGAATGTGGGCTCGGGCGGGTTTTCTCCTGAGATGATGGCGCGCATCAAGGAACGCATGGAGCGGACGCGCCTGCTGGAAAAGATTGGCGAGTTTCTTGCCGGCGAAAAAGTGGCAGCGGTCATCGAACCCAGCCGCGACGGCAAGAACGGCGGCGGCTCAGGCGGGACGATCTTCGACGACACCGGAGCCACGCTGGGACGTACGCCGTATCTCGCCGACAAGCGGATGAAGATTCCGGTTGTGGTGGCGGCCATCGAGAGCTATGGACGGCTCTACCGGCTCACCCAGGCCCACGCGCCGGTGAGCGTGGAGATCGACGTGGAAACCAAATTCACCGGCGAGCATGAGCACGGCTTCGACACGGTGGCCGAAATTCCCGGCACCGACCCGAAGCTCAAGGAGCAGGTGGTGATGGTGGGCGGCCACCTGGATAGCTGGACGGCCGGCACC
>JBAVYF010000150.1:0-6070 GCA_049698655.1 Occallatibacter sp.
GCTTCGATTCGCCGCGACAACGATTCCACAGAGGCGATCTACGGCCATCGCGTCTCCACACGCCGCATTCTGCGCGGTGAAGTGGCCGTGCCGGATTCGGCACACGCGTTTCTCGACGCAGTCAGGGACGCTAAGGCGCAGTCAATTGCCTCGAACTAGCAGCCGGTTGTATATGCATCGCGGGCGACCTGCGCATCTTCAGATCGCAGGCTCCCGCCATGCGGAGAAGAAGTATATATCTCAATAATCAAGATTAGCGCGAAATCGCGCGGTTGTTTCTTGTGAGCCGCCATAGTCCTGCATGACAGAAACTTGTTTCAATGTCGCTGTATGATGCGAGCCTCAAGAGACGGGATTAAGTCAAAGCTGGATCTCGAAGAAAAGTCAAAAGCAGACTCTGCAGATTCGGAGCTTCAAAACGGGCAGCGATGGATCAGCAGGCTGGATGGTGCGAGGATCACCTGGGTCGGCTAAGCAACAAACGCTTCTCATCGCGGGCTTCGATCAGTTCACTGACCAGCACGGAGGCGGTGATAAAGCGCACGCGGTGGCCGCACCCGGCCAGCCGCCAGATCATGCGGACGATAGGCCGCGGGGATGACCTGTGGCGCAAATATCTTTTCTATTAGGAAAACTGGAATTAGAGCATGGGGGTAGGACTTGGGTGAGTTATTCAAGGACTTAATTGTTCTGCAACCGGGAAGCCAGAAGGCAAACATAAGTCATCAGCAGTTTTTCCTGGTTTACCGGCTGAGCCATCCGCCATCAATAACCATCACGTGACCATGCACATAGTCGCTGGCGCTCGATGCGAGAAAAACGGCCGCGCCCGCCAGATCCTCCGGGCAGCCCCAGCGTCCAGCCGGAATCCGTTCCAGTATCTGACGCGAACGCTCGGGGTTTGAGCGCAATGCCTCCGTGTTGTCGGTTGCCATGTATCCCGGCGCGATGGCATTGACGTTGACGCCCTTCGCGGCCCATTCATTGGCGAAGGCCTTCGTCAGTTGACCTACCGCGCCCTTGGCCGCCGCGTAGGAGGGTACGAGTACTCCGCCCTGAAAGGCCAGCAGAGAGGCTATATTGATGACCTTTCCGGACCCCTGCGCCAACATGTGTCTTCCCGCCTGCTGGGTGAGAAGAAAGACACTCGTGAGATCGGTATCGATCACTGCCCTCCAGTCTGCCTCGGAGTGTTCGATGGCGGGCGAGCGCCGGATGATCCCGGCATTATTGACCAGAATGTCAATGCGTCCGAAGTGTTCGACGACCTGCTCCACGAGCGATGCGCAGACCGCGGCATCGCTCACATCGCCCACCAGCGCGATGGATTCTCTCCCGGCTTTGTTCACTAGATCCCGCGTAGCTTGCGGGACGGCGTGCAACCCGTGAACGGCCACGTTGGCCCCGGCCTCGGCCAGCGCAATGGCGATTCCCGCGCCCAGCCCGCGAGACGATCCCGTGACCAGCGCCGTTTTCCCCTTCAGACTGAATCGTTCCAAGATCATGGCGCAATCCTTTCCAGTTAACTTAAATCCGCAATGGCCACCTTATCCATATCATTGTAACCTTGGTTCTCTCCACGCTGCCTGAACAAATTACCTCAATACAGCAGGCGATGGAGGCATTATCCGGACCGTGGTGTCCCCGGCATACGAACGGAACGCTGCGAGGTAGGGCCTCTCTGACTTTAGGCGTATGATGGTTTGGAATGCAACCGATCCAGCGAGGAGTAAGAGTGATTCGGCGGAGATTGTCCTTCAAGAACCTATTGTATTTGCTTGCTATAACGGCTGTCTTCACGGTCATTTCGGCAAACGCGCTCGATTCATCCCCTGGCTGCAATCCCCGCGCCTATGGCGCCAGGGGCGACGGCGTCAGCAAAGACACGGCCGCAATTCAGGCGGCGATCGATGCCTGCGCACGGCAAGGCGGCGGCACGGTTCGACTTACTGCCGGCATCTATCTGAGCGCTCCCATCGTGCTGAAGAGCAACATTACACTGCTGCTCGACAAGGGCGCTACGCTGCTCGGCTCAGCCGATCATGGCGATTATCCGCCCAAAACCGAGTTTCGCGAGCCAGGCCTGCAATCGCTGGTTAGCGCGACCAATGCCACGAATGTTGCCATTACCGGCGAAGGCGTGATTGACGGAAATGGAGAGAGCTGGTGGCAGATGGCGCGCTCCATCAAGAATGCCGGCGTAATGGGGTCCGACCACCCGCGGCCAAGGCTTGTCGTCTTTGACCATTGCAAGCATCTTCGCGTCGAGGGAGTTACCATCCAAAACTCTCCCATGTGGCAACTGGTTCCTTACTACTCGGATGATGTGACTATTCGGAATATCAAGGTTCTGGCGCCTGCCCGCTCGCCGAATACGGACGCCATCGATCCCTTCTCATCGTCGAATGTGCGCATCGATCATGTTTTTGCCGACGTAGGCGACGATGACATCGCGATCAAGTCGGGCGCGATTGGCTCTGCGGGGCCGGATGAACCAAGCCGCGACATTACCATTGTCGATTGCACTTTTCTGCATGGGCACGGCCTCTCCATCGGGAGCGAGATTGCGGGGGGAGCCAGGAACATACGGGCCGAGCGCATTCGTTTCGAGGGGACGGACAACGACATTCGCGTGAAGGCGAACCGCGACCGCGGAAACGATGTCGGTCCTCTGTTTTTCCGCGACATCGAGATGAAGGACGTGAAGAACGCGCTGGTTGTCAGTGAGTATTATCCCAAGGTTTCGCCGCCCGATTTGGAGGTGCCGCAACCCGTCACGCGGCTTACGCCGCACTTTCACGACATCACGATCGAGAATCTGACAGCCACTGGAGGCGCATCGGCTGGGGTGATTGCAGGTTTGCCGGAAGCGCCCATTCGAGGGGTGGTTTTACGCAATGTGAAGATCAGCGCAAAGACGGGACTGACGATAGCCTATGCGGAAGTGACCGGCAAGCACGTGACAGTGCAGGCCGAGACAGGCGAGGCGATTGCTAAGCAGGCGGGCGCGAAAGTTACATTACACTAGGGCATTTTCACTGATTGTGTAAGGAAGTTCCGTGCCCCATCCATTTCACGTTCTTTGTGAAATGGGTGGGAAACCACGAAATCAACCCTACAGAAACTGTGCAAATGCTCTAAGGCGAACTGGATTCAAACAGACAAGCTGCGCCAGCCTGCGCAGCCTCTTCTGTTTGTGCGGCTGGACTTACTGGTTGACGCCGCTCGCCAGAAAACCTCCGTCGACAACCAGGGTCTGTCCGGTAACGAAGGATGCGGCATCAGAGGCGAGGAAGATCGCGGCTCCGATAAGTTCTTCGGTCTTGCCGAAACGGCCCATCGGCGTGCGCATCAGTAACTCCTGTCCGCGCGGAGTGCTGTCAAGCAGCTTTGCGTTCATGTCGGTACGGAATACGCCGGGAGCGATGGCGTTCACCGTAACTCCTTTCTTCGACCATTCAACGGCCAGCGAACGGGTGAGCGAGGCTACGCCTGACTTACTGGCCGCATAGGCGGCTACTTCACTGAGGGCGACGTAGCAGTTCAGCGAAGTGATGTTGATGATGCGGCCGTAGCCGCGATCCAGCATGTGCTTGCCGAAGACCTGGCAGGCGCGCAGCGTTCCAGTGAGATTGGTTTCGATAATATCGTTCCACTCTTTTTCGGATACGGTCAGCGTAGGCGTGCGCTTGATGATTCCGGCGCAGTTGACGAGGATGTCGATTTTGCCGAAGCGATCGAGCGTGGCCGCCAGCAGCCGTTCCAGCGAGGCCCGGTCGCACACGTCCGAGGCTATGCGAAGGGTCTTGCGCCCGCGCGCCTCAATCTCCTTGGCGGTTTCCTCCACCTGCTGCTGGCGGCGCGCTGAAGCAATGACATCGGCGCCGGCATCGGCGAGGCCGAGGCTCAGTGCGCGTCCAATTCCCGATGTCCCGCCGGTTACAACTGCGATCTTGCCTTCAAGGCTCAGGATTTGTGTGGCCACAATCTTCTCCATTTCTGTTACTAACTGACCTGCTTCGAGCAGCCTCGCGTTACCGCCAGGGTTATGCGTTGCGACCAAGAAAGACGGGCACGATGTGCCGGTCGTAAAGGTTATCCGTCACGTTCTTCGCAATCACGGCTTCATTGGCATCGAGCAGACCCAGATAGCGTTGACCCATTTTGGCCGCTACCTTGAAGCCAACGTGCAACAACTGGCGCAAACTGCTATTGTAAGCTGTCGCGCCCGGCACATGACGCAGTGCGGCGGTGTACTCTTCGGAAGACCATCCGCTCACTTCGATGGGAGACGGCAGCCTGGCTGGGTCTATATCGATGACGGTGGCGTAAGGCGCGCATAACTCCTCGCGATGCGCGAAAGCCTCGGCGTAAATCTCTTTGGCCAGCGCCAGAGCGTCTCCTCCGGCTTCAGCGAGGCCGATCAGCTCTTCGAGCCAGGTGGTTCCGGCGGTCTTCAAATGCACGCCCGAGTTGAATTTCTTGATGGTTGAGTGAATGGCGGGATAGATGGAAAACTTATCGCTGCCTGAGTGCACGCTCAGTTTGAGGTTATCAGGCAAGCCAAAGTTCCTGACCGCGTAAGCGATTGCCGCGACATCAAGCGCAAACTCGCGCTCGAAGCGCGCTGCGTCGCCCACATAATCCACGCCCTTGTTGAAGCGGCCGCTGAACTTGGGGGCGATGGTCTGTACGGGTATGCCTTCCTCGGCTAGCGCCGCCAGGATCACGAGCAGCTCCGCGGGGCTCTGCGCGCTGTCTGTTTCATCCATCGAAACCTCTGGAATGAAGTTGCCCATGCCTTTGGCGTTTACGATTTTACGGTAAACCTCGCCGGCTTTCTTGGCGGCAATAAGATATTTCCGCGCGATCTGCCTGAGTTTTTCTTGCGTAATCTCGAAAGTCTCGTGCGTTCCTTCCAGTTGGATACGTCCCAGCAGCTCCGGGCGGCGCTTCACGAAGTTATCGATGCAGGCTGCCGGCGCCTCCTGCCCGATAAAGTCCGCGACGTCGATGGTGAAGAAATCGCACGGTTCGAGAAAGCGCCCGACGGTTTCAAGCGTGATGTGGTCGGCGTCGCAAAAGTACGGCAGATTCCAGGAGAGCGCTTTGACGGCGGCCTCTGCGGCCTTCCGCGCCGAGGCGGGATCGGAGCCTATGATCGTATGCTCGCGGTTCGACTTATTCCATACGGGAACTACCTCGATGCCTCTGTCGAGGGCCCGCACGCAGGCCTGTAACTGCGCTTTCGCCTGGTGCACGAACCGGTCTCCGGTCCCAATGGAATACTTGCTGAGCTTCAAACTGCGATTCACCATATTCTTTCCCTTTCTCAGAGCCGGCTGCGGTGCGCCCACAATCCCAATCCTGGATTGGCGATGAAGAAGACCTCTTCGCCTTCGATCTGGTTTGAGCCGTAACTGAGCTTTCGCGGGTCGTAGCGAGTTAACATCGCGTTTAAGTCGCCATAATTGAAACCGGCGCCCTCGACCTCTTCCCTGCTGAGGTATCCCGGGCACCAGGTAATCCTGAAGCGCCCCTCGGACGAGCCGTGGATCAGATGCGCGGCCGCGCTCAGATCGCCGGCTAGATCCGCGTGCGTCTCAACCGCTTCGAGCGTTGCCGGGGTCCCATGATAGCCGTATTTACGGATCAGCTTGTCAATCGTCTTGTCCTCGCCGAATTCCTTCACGCCCGGCGCCAGGATAATCAACTCCGCGCCGTCGGCCAGCGCCATGCGGGTGCGTTAGACAGCCTTGTTGCCGATCCAAGTGGAGTGAAACTCCCGCGGATCGAGATAGACCACGGCTTTCATGATCGGCTCGTCAAGTATCTCGAAATTCACCTTCAGGCTCAGCGCAGCGGCCAGGTTGAAGCATTCGATATCGTCGCCGATGAATAGCCCGCGCATGGCCAACCCGCCGCCTGCCTTCCGCCCCACCACAGTGAGCACGTAGACGATGGGCAGATGTTGCAGGAAACGATCGGATGCGTAGTTGAGCACATTGCGCACAGGACTGGCGGCGCGGCCCATGATCCGCTCCATTCCGTATACCGCGCCCAGATAGTG
>JBAVYF010000151.1:0-5377 GCA_049698655.1 Occallatibacter sp.
GGCGAGCACCTGGCACTCGTTGATCAGCGCCGCCGCCACAATCTGCGCGATCATGAACCCCGACGACAGGCCCGGATCAGGCGACAAAAACGCCGGCAGTCCCTCGTTGATGTCCATATTCAGCAGCCGGTCGATGCGCCGCTCGGTGATGCCGGCCAGGTCGGTGAGCACAATGGCCGCGTAGTCGAAGGCATAGGCCAGCGGCGCCCCATGAAAATTGCCGCCGGAAAGCACTTCGCGCTCTTTCGTTTTGGAGGAGTTCTTTGGAAAGACGAGCGGATTATCCGTAGCCGAACCCGACTCGATCTCCAGGATTCCTCGCACATGCTCCAGCGCGTCGCGCACCGCCCCATGCACCTGCGGCATACAGCGCAGGCAATAGGCGTCCTGCACGCGCTTATCGTGCTCGCGATGCGACTCGCGAATCTCGGAGCCGGCCAGCAGTTCTAACAGGTGCTCCGCCGCCCGAATCTGCCCCGCGTGCGGCCGAGCCTGGTGGATGCGCGGATCAAAGGCGGCTGGCGTGCCCATCAGTGCCTCCAGGCTCATCGCGCCCGCCAGGTCAGCCAACTGCGCCACACACCTCGCACGCGCCACGGCTAAAGCACCCACAGCGGTCATCGCCTGCGTGCCGTTCAGCAGCGCAAGGCCCTCCTTGGCAGCCAGAACGATGGGCGCTAGTCCGGCCCGCTTGAGCGCTTCGCCGCCGGCCATCCGCTCGCCCTTGTAAAACGCCTCACCCTCGCCGATGACGACCAGCGCCAGGTGAGCCAGCGGCGCCAGGTCTCCGCTCGCGCCCACGGAGCCTTTTTCGGGAATCACCGGATGCACCCCGGCGTTCAGCATCGCCACCAGCAGCTCTACCAACTCCGGGCGGCAACCGCTGAACCCCTTGGCCAGCACATTGGCGCGCAACAGCAGCATGGCTCGCGATTCAGCTTCGCTGAGTGGCTGGCCCACTCCGCCGGCGTGACTGCGCACCAGGTTGGTCTGCAACTGGGCCAATTTTCCAGCTGGAATCCGCACCTCGGACAGCTTGCCGAAGCCAGTGTTGACCCCGTAGACGGTTTGCCCAGCCTCCAGAATCTCTTCAATCAAGGCGCGGCTTTGGGCTACGCGGACCAGCGCGGAGGGCGCAACGGCCACTAGGCGATGGGAGAGTGAAACAGACTCAATCTCTGCCAGCGTCAGAGGCTGGCCTTTCAGTATCAGAGCATCCATAAGTCGATGGTAAGCGGCTGGAGTGCTCTGGTCCAGACCTAGAGCGAGGGAGAATCTGCGGAAAACCGGTTATTTTGCCAGCTTGTCGAGATCGAGGTTAAGTTCAAGGACATTGACTCTGGCTTCGCCAAGCAGGCCCAACTGGCGGCTGGCGATGTGCTGCTCGATGAGCTTGCGGACGCTCTCTTCGCTCAGGTTGCGGGCCTTTGCGACGCGAGGGGCCTGGTAGTAGGCGGAGTCCGGGGTAATGTCAGGATCGAGGCCGGAGCCGGAGGTAGTCACCATATCAATAGGCACCGGCTTGCCGGGGTTCTGAGCAGCCAGTTTGTCGATGTCAGTTTGGATGCGCGTGACGAGAGTCTTGTTGGACTGGGCCAGGTTGGAGCCGCCGGAAGCGGTAGCGTCGTAGCCGTTGCCGGCCGCCGAAGGACGAGGATGAAAATAGCGGTCAGAAGTGAAGCTCTGGGCGAGCAGCTCGGAACCGATGACCTGGCCGTCTTTGAGGATGAGGCTACCGGCAGCCTGGTGCGGAAAGAACACGCCGGCGATGCCGGTTACCAGCAGCGGATAGCCCAGGCCCAGCAGGAGCGTGGTGACGATGGTGAAACGGATTGATGTCTTCCAGACGGAATGCACGGTCTCTCCTTGCGGGGCAGCGCCCCTCGTTACGACGCCAGATGCACGGCTACGAGAAACATGTCGATGGCCTTGATGCCGGCAAACGGCACGATAATTCCGCCCACGCCGTAGATGAGCAGGTTGTTGCGCAACAGGATGTCGGCGGCCTTGGGCTCGTACTTGACGCCCTTCAGAGCCAGCGGGATAAGCGCCACGATGATCAGCGCGTTGAAGATGACCGCGGAGAGAATGGCCGACTCGCGCGAGTGCAGGAACATGATGTTGAGTACGCCCAGCACCGGAAAGACGCCCGCGAACATAGCCGGGATGATGGCGAAGTACTTGGCCACGTCGTTGGCGATGGAGAAGGTGGTGAGCGCGCCTCGCGTCATTAAGAGCTGTTTGCCGATCTCGACGATTTCGATGAGCTTGGTGGGGTTGGAGTCCAGATCGACCATGTTGCCGGCTTCTTTCGCGGCTTGCGTGCCGGAGTTCATCGCCACGCCCACATCGGCCTGGGCCAGGGCGGGAGCGTCGTTGGTGCCGTCGCCGGTCATGGCGACCAGCTTGCCCTTGCCCTGCTCGCGCTTGATGAGGTCCATCTTGTCCTTAGGCTTAGCCTCGGCGAGAAAGTCGTCCACTCCAGCCTCACGGGCGATCACCGCGGCGGTGAGCGGATTGTCGCCGGTGATCATGATGGTGCGGATGCCCATGGAGCGGAGCCGCGCTAGGCGCTCCTTGAGTCCGCCCTTGACGATGTCCTTGAGGTGAATGACGCCCAGCGCAGTCGTGTTCTCGGCCACCACCAGCGGTGTTCCGCCCATACGGGCGATCTCTTCCACCTGCTCGGCGACCTTCTTGGGCAGCGATGAGCCTTGCTCTTCGAGAAAACGGGCGATGGCGTCCGCGGAGCCCTTGCGGATTCGCGCGCCGGGCAGGTTGACGCCGCTCATGCGGGTCTGGGCGGTGAAGGGCACGAACTCAGCGTGAATTCCGCCCAGATCGCGTCCGCGCAGGTTGTACTTTTCCTTGGCCAGTACAACAATCGAGCGACCCTCAGGGGTTTCGTCCGAGAGCGAGGAGAGTTGCGCGGCGTCAGCCAGCCGCTCGTGGCTCACGTCCGGAGCGGGAATGAACTCGGTGGCCTGGCGGTTGCCCAGGGTGATCGTGCCGGTCTTATCGAGCAGCAGGGTGTTGACGTCGCCTGCGGCCTCGACGGCGCGTCCGCTCATGGCCAGCACGTTGTACTGGACAAGCCGGTCCATGCCGGCGATGCCGATGGCCGAGAGCAGCCCGCCGATGGTGGTGGGGATGAGGCAGACCAGCAGCGAGACCAGCACTAAGACGGTCTGCTGCGCTTTGGAGTACATCGCGAAGGGCTGCAAGGTGACCACAGCGAGCAGGAAGACAATGGTAAGGCCGCTGAGAAGAATGCTCAGCGCGATCTCATTGGGCGTCTTCTGTCTCGTTGCGCCCTCGACCAGCGCGATCATGCGGTCAAGAAAGGTTTCGCCGGGATTCGAGGTGATGCGCACCTTGATCCAGTCCGACAAAACTTTAGTCCCGCCGGTGACGGCTGAACGGTCGCCGCCGGCCTCACGGATTACCGGCGCCGATTCGCCGGTGATGGCTGATTCGTCCACCGAGGCAACGCCCTCGATGACCTCGCCGTCGCCGGCGATATAGTGGCCTGCCTCGACGTAGATGACATCGCCCAGGCGGAGCAAACCGCTGGTGATCTCTTCAAAGCCGCCGTTTGCCGTGTACCGCTTCGCGATGGTCTCGCCCTTGGCCTTGCGCAGGGTGTCGGCCTGGGCTTTGCCGCGGCCCTCGGCCATGGCCTCGGCAAAGTTGGCGAACAGCACCGTGAACCACAGCCAGAGAGTGATCTGCAGGTTGAAGCCGAAACCGATGCGGTGGTGAACGGTGTTGTCGATGAGCAGTGCCGTGGTGAGCACGCTGCCCACTTCGACAACGAACATCACCGGATTCTTGACCATCCAGCGGGGATCGAGCTTGCGCACCGAGTCCACAAGCGCCTGGCCCATGATTTTCGTGTTCCAAAGACTCTTCTTTTCAAGCATGACAGTCCGTTTCGCCTTGTCCTGATGCGGTGTGGGCTAGAAAAGCTGGCCCGCGTGAAGCTGCAAATGTTCCAAAATCGGTCCCAGGCTCAGTGCCGGGAAGAAGGTGAGAGCGCTCAAAATGAGAATCACGCTGACCAGAAGCACGGTAAACAGAGCCGTGTTCACCGGGAAGGTTCCGGGCGAGGGCGGCACGCTCTTCTTCTGGGCCAGGTTGCCGGCCAGGGCCAGCACGGGAATCATCATGAGGAAGCGTCCGATGAGCATGTCCCATCCCATGGCCACGTTGAGCTGCCAATTGGGGTTCAAGCCGGCGAAGGCCGAGCCGTTGTTGCCCGCTCCCGAGGTAAATGCGTAGAGAATTTCGGTAAGCCCGTGCGGGCCGGTATTGGTGCGCGCGGGAAGCCCGAATGTGGGCGACAGCACGAAGATGGCAGTGAGCGAGAGGATGATGAGGGGAAAGATGAGGACGTAGAGCATGGACATCTTCACGTCGTAGGACTCAATCTTCTTGCCCAGGTACTCGGGTGTGCGGCCCACCATGAGCCCGGCGACGAAGACCGCGATCACCACCATGATGAGGATGCCGTACATGCCGGATCCCACGCCGCCGAAGACCACCTCGCCGAGCATGATGTTGGTAAGCACGACCATGCCTCCCAGCGCGGTAAAGCTGTCATGAACGCCGTTGACGGCCCCGCAACTGGCGTCCGTGGTGACAGTTGCGAACAGCGCGCTCTCGGCGATGCCGTTGCGCACCTCCTTGCCCTCCATGTTGCCTCCGGGCGCGGTCATAGTGCGAGTCTGCTGGGCGCCGTGAATCAGCGGATGAGGCTGCGACTCGGCCCAGTAGACGGTGGTAAATCCCGCCGCGAAGAGCACAAACATGGCGGCCAGAACGGCCCATCCGTGGCCCGGCGAGCCGGTCATGCGGCCCAGCGTGTAAGTGAGTCCGGCGGGAATAATGAAGATGGAGAGAATCTGGAGAAAGTTCGAGAAGGGCGTGGGATTCTCGAAGGGGTGGGCGCTATTGGCGTTGAAGAAGCCGCCGCCATTGGTGCCCAACATCTTGATGGCTTCCTGCGAGGCCACAGGGCCTTGCGCGATGGTCTGCGTCTGCTGTTCCAAAGTGTGCGCCGTCGTATAGGCGTGGAGATTTTGCGGAACGCCCTGTCCAACCAGAAGCAGCGCATAGATCAGCGAGGCGGGCAGCAGCACGTAGAGCAGGGTGCGCGTCATGTCCACCCAGAAGTTGCCGATCGTGCCGGAGGAGGTTCGCTTGATGCCGCGAATCAGGGCCACCGCGACCGAGATGCCCGCCGCCCCCGACCAGAAGTTGTGCGTCGCGAGGCCGGCCATCTCGGTCAGATAGCTCATAGTGGCCTCGGGCGTATAGAACTGCCAATTGGTATTGGTGGTGAAGCTGGCGGCGGTGTTCCAGGCGAGATCAGGCC
>JBAVYF010000152.1:0-10811 GCA_049698655.1 Occallatibacter sp.
TCCAAGGACAGCGGGCTGTCGGATTTGTTGTATGAAAAGCCTGTTGCGTTTGAACAACTGGCTGAAATCTATTGCAAGAATGACAAGGCCCGGGAGGCGCTTGAGGCCTGGCTGCAAATGGGAATTCGCCTTGGCTTTCTTGAATTGGGTTCGCGCGGATATGCGCTGAAAGGCCTGGCAAAGAAACTGGCATTGCCGCAGAACGATGCCGCGCTGGCCCTGCTTCAGGAAGTGGCGGGGTTGCATTACAAATTGATCTCACAGACTCCCGAAAGGCTTCGCAATGGAGTGCTCTGGGGCCTCGAAGATCAGGACGGCGAATTGATTGCCAGGTCTTCGCGGATATTGGAAGCATTCCAGACCGAAGCCATCGACAAGACCTTTCCTGCATCCGGGCCTGCCAGCCTGCTTGAAATCGGATGTGGGTCCGGAATCTATATCAAGTATGCGGCGGCACGAAACCCGGCTCTATCGGCCCTTGGACTGGAGTTGCAGCCGAATGTTGCGGATGAGGCTCGGCGGAAGATTCAGGAATGGGGGTTACAGGATCGGGTCAGGATAGAGGCCGGCGACATTAGGGAGAAGGTTCCCGGCGAGCGATTCGATATTGTGACGCTATACAACAATATCTATTACTTTCAGGTGGAGGAGAGAGTCTCGCTTCTGCGGCATGTGAGGAAATTTCTCAAGCCTGGCGGCTTTCTGTTGTTGACCACTTGCTGCCAGGGCGGAAGCTTGGGGGTTGAAGCTCTGAATCTATGGGGTGCGGCCACTGCAACGGGTGGAAGGCTGCCCAGCGTGGATGAGATGGTTAGCCAGTTGCACGAAGCAGGCTACGGGGATGTTGAGGCGATCAGCATGATTCCCGGCGACAGGTTTTATGCGTTCAATGCGCATTGCGCCGGAGCTGCTTAAGCTGCCGTAAATCGATACAAACTCATGCGGTTGGCCGCGTGAGGCTCCAGCCCTCCGGCCGTCGCGTGAGTTCAAACTTGCTGCCGAAGACTGTGGAGTTATCGATGTATCGGAAGAACTCCGGCTGGAGGCAATACAACGTGTGTTGGTGAAGGGCCAGGCGTAGTACACGCCCCAGCTTGAATCGCTCGCAGTAGGCCTTGACCAGCGCGGCGCGGCGCTCCGGCTCAGTCACCTTGCTCACCGCTCCGCGCAGTTGCACGCCGCGAATCTGTTTCCATCTTTTCGTGCTGCGATAGACGGTTGCGGCGGCGCGAGGAGTTCTGGCCAGGTTCAGGCTGTGCAGGCTGCTCTCGGACGAGAACCAGTAGAGCGAGAGTTCTTCATCCGCGATGTAGAAAAGCGGCGCCACGCAGGCCTCTCCGCCCTCGCCGGTCGTGGCCAGCGACAAGGTTGTCTGCTCGCGCAGCAACACGGCAACCAGTTCGAGTTGTTTCCGCGTTGCCTTCATTGCGCTTCTCCGGATTTCCTCGCGCCCGGATCGCTCTCCGGTTGGAGGCCTTCATCTTACACTCCGTGTGGTTCAGCGGCCGAGGTCCATGGCGGGTTGTATCCAGCCAGCAATCCTGCCAGCAGCGCGGTTCGGGGGGCCAGATGCTCCACCACGATGGATTCGTGGCGCGCGTGCGCCCCTTCTCCCACCGCGCCCATGCCATCCAGTGTCGGAATGTCCAGCGCAGAGGTGAAGTTGCCGTCGGAGGCGCCGCCACTCAGGGCTTCCTCCAGCGCGAATCCCAGCTCGGCGGCCAGCGCTTTGGCTTGCTGGTAGAGCTTTACCGTTTCGCGGGTGCGCTCCATAGGCGGGCGGTTGATGCCGCCCTGGACGGTCAGCTTACAGCGCTTGTCCACCGGCTTGAGGGCGGCAAATTTTCGCTCCATGCGCGGGCCGTCGGCCTTGCGCACAATGCGCAGATCGACCTCCGCCCAGGCCTGTGCCGCAATCACATTACTCTTGGTCCCGCCGCCAACGACGCCGACGCTCACCGTTACTCCCCGCTGCAGATCGATCCAGCCGGACACAGTCTCAATCACGCGCGCCAGCTCGCGAATGGCGCTCGCGCCCTTCTCGAAATCCACTCCTGCGTGGGCGGCTATCCCGGTCACATCAATCCGCCAGTTGCCGGTGCCTTTGCGGGCAGTTTTGCAGGCCAGCCCCTGCGCCGGTTCCAGGACGAAGACCTGAGCGCACTCCACCGCCAGACGCTCGGTGGTGGGCCGGGACACTGGGCTACCGGCCTCCTCGTCGCTGTTCAGCAGAAGAACGATCTCCCGGTTCAGCAGACCGGCCTCGGTGAGGATTTCGATTGCGGTGAAGGCCATGGCCGCGCCGGCTTTCATGTCCAGAGCGCCCGGACCCCAGAGCCGCCCCTCGCTCACGTGGCAAGGCATGGTCCTCAGTGTGCCGAGCGGCCAAACGGTGTCCAGATGGCCGAGCAGCAGCGTCCGTCCAGCGGCGCCGGTTTTGGATTTTGGTCCGAAGCGCGCCTCCAGCAGGTCGCCAAAGCCGCGCTGCCGGTGGAGCTTGACGCGCCCGCCCAGAGCTCTGGCATGTGCGGCGGCGAGCGCCATGCAGGCGTCCACAGCAGCCATGTCATCCGTGGGCGACTCGGCCCGCACCAGTTGCTCGATCAAATCAAGCAGGACATGCTCTTTGCGCCTCGCGCCGGCCAGCAGCGCGCGCATGGGGACGGGAAGATCGGGGGTGGCGAGCATTTGAAAACCTTTCAGGATCGTTTCAACGTGCGAAAACCTGAGATTTCCTGATTCTACGACGGTTAGCCAGGAGTGAGCAGACGACTTCTGGTCAATGAGGTGGTCTGACTGGCGCAAAGTGTGGCAAAAATGCCACAGGACGGAGATGGCCCCTGGCGTCTACTCTGATGGTTGAGCACGGTTTTCTTCGCCGTCGAGAAGGAATTTTTGGCCAAATCCGCCCATCTGAGTCCCGCGCATCTGGAACAGACCATTGCGGCGCCCCTGGAGTTCAGCGGGGTGGGCCTGCACTCCGGTGCACCGGTGAACCTGCGCCTGATGCCCGCGCCCGCCGGTTCGGGCATCGTCTTTCGCCGCACCGATCTGGACAACTTCGAGATTCCCGCCACCGGCCGCTACGTGGCCAAGGTGAGCTACGCTACCAGTCTCATGCGTCAGGGCGTCCTGATTCAGACCACCGAGCATCTTCTCTCGGCGCTCATCGGCATGGGCGTGGACAACGTGATTGCGGAGCTGGACAACCTGGAACTTCCGATCCTGGACGGCAGCGCCCTGCCTTACGTCGAGTCCTTCCTGAGGGTGGGCATCCGCACCCAGCGACGCCGCCGCGAGACCGTCCGTGTACTGCAAGCCATCGAGGTGCGTGAGGGTGACAAATTCATCGGCGTCTATCCCGGCTCCGGCTACAGCATCGAGTACGCCATCGACTTTCCCGCGCCCGTCGGCCACCAGTCGGCCTGCGTGGACCTGGCGGCGGAGACTTATGGCGCCACCATCGCCCCGGCCCGCACCTTCGGCTATAAAGCCGACGAGCAGCGGCTGCGCGACATGGGCCTGATCCGCGGCGCGGGGCCGGAGAACGCCATCATCCTGGGCACTGAAGGCCCGGAGAACGGCCCGCTGCGCTTTCCCGACGAGTATGTGCGCCACAAGGTTCTGGACCTGATCGGTGACCTGGCCTTGGCTGGCCGCCGCATCGAGGGCCACGTGGTGGCCGAGCGCGCCGGACACGCCATGCACACGGCGCTGGTTTCGCGGCTGATGAAAGACCGGTCAGCCTGGGAACTGGCCCATGTGCCGGTGGCCCCCATACCAGCCCCGGTCGAGGAAAGAGCCGAGTTGGGCAGCCCGGCGCTGGTGGGCGCGTAATTTTTCTGATCTCTGATCTCTGACCCCTGATCTCTGTTTCTCACGCAAACAGGATGCACATCGGCGCCGCCGCCGCAAAACTCTTTCCCTTCTCTGCCAGCGCTCCGGTCTGCGGATTGCGCACAAAGACGCTGATCTGATTCGAGCTTTGATTGGCCACCAGCATCCAGCGCTCCGTCGGGTCCAGCACAAAGTTCCGCGGCGTCTTGCCGCCGCAATCGAAGCGGCCGCTCGGCGTCAGGCTGCCGGTCTTCTCATCGGCATGGAAAAAGTAAATCGAGTTATCGCCGCGATTCGCAAAGTAAACTGACTTACCATCCTTTGAAATCACCGTATCGCAGGCATGGGTGTCGCCGGAGTAACCCGCGGGCAACAACTCAATGCGCTTCACCAGCTTCAGGCCTCCGTCGGTGTTGCTCCACTCCAGCACGTCCACCGTTGAATCCAGTTCGTTGATCGAGTACGCGGTGTGTCCGTTGGGGTGGACGTGCAGCGTGCGCGGGCCGGCGCCGGATTTGGCGCGATAAGTCCCTGCCGGCGTCAACACGGCTGTAGTCGCGTTCAGGCTGTATATATGAATGCAATCGCCGCCCAGGTCGTTGATGTAGGCAAAGCGGTTGTCAGGCGAGAACGAAGCAAAGTGCGCGTGGGCGCTCTGCTGGCGGCTCGCATTGGGGCCGTGACCGGTGTAGTGTTCGGTCCAGACGGCGGGGCCCAGCCGCCCATCGGTGACCCGAAAGCTCGCCGCTGAGCCGCCGCCATAGTCAGCCGCCAGCAATACGCGGCCCGTCCGGTCCAGTGCCACATGACAAGTGCCCTTGCCGGACGAGTTCCTGGCAGAAAGCGGCTGCAGTTCGCCGTTCACAACGCGGAAGCTGGCCACCTCTCCGGTCGGCTGGCCGTTGAAGCTGTCCACCTCCGAGGCGGCGAAGAGATACTGGTGATCCGGTGAATACGTAATCCAATCTACGTTCGCCAGCTTCGCGGCCACGCCATCAGCCGCCAGTTCGCCGTTGGCCGGATCCCACTCGTACGCCAGAATCCCCTCCGGCGTGTTGGAGCCGATGAAGACGCGCTGGCGGCCAGATGCGGCGAGGGATGAAGTTACGGCAAGCGAAGGCGCGGCGGCAGCGGCCAGGGTGGCGGCGGAAGCGGCCCTCAGAAAATCCCTGCGAGAGAGTTTTTCCATGGCGGAAGAAATTGTCGCCGATCAGGCCTGGGGCGCGCCAGTTCGCGGCGAGCCGAAGACCGTCGATCCCGCCGCAGTTGGCTAGGCGCAGGTGGTCTGATCACAGAAGCAGGTGCGAGCGAATAGCGAGCAGTTGGCCCCACCGCAGGAGGCTGTATGCAGGTGGTTTGATCACAGAAGCAGGTGCGAGCGGATAGCGAGCAGTTGGCCCCACCGCAGGTGGTGGTGAGCCAAGTCACAGGACGTTCATACTCCGCATGTGATAGCATCCGATTTCTTAGTATCAGACGCCTGCGGACTCATCCTCCGTACCTCCGCACAGCGCCGGCCCAAACCTTTATGGACGAGGTAGACGGCAGACCGGGACCTGTGGCCCTCCAATTCGGCCACTTGGACGCCCCTCAGGACGTCCCCACGGTTTCTCTGTGCCTCCCTCATTCCCTCCCGCAAAATTCTGAAAATACTGAGCAAAAGCAGAGGAGAACACCATGAAAACCTACCAGGGAAGTGAGATCCGCAACGTAGCTGTAGTGGGGCATGCGCACAGTGGCAAAACCACTCTGATCGCCGCTCTGCTGCATGCCGCCAAGATGACCACAGTCCAGGGCCGCGTCGAAGATGGCACGGCCGTAACCGCTTATGACGAAGAGGAAGTAGCCCGCGGCGCAACCATGCAGAACGCGGTGGCCTTTGCCGAGTGGCAGGGCGTCAAGATCAATCTTGTTGATACTCCAGGCTTTCACATGTTCACCCACGAGGCCCGCGCGGCGCTGCTGCCTGTCGAAGCCGCCGTCGTCGTGGTAAACGCCCAGAATGGCGTCGAGCCGGTCACCGAGCGCGTCTGGCGATATGCCGACGAAGCCGGCGTCCCCCGCGTGGTCGTGGTCAACCAGATGGACCACCCCAAGGCCGGCGGCGGCGAAGGGCTCAGTGCCCTGATCGATGATCTGGTCGATCGCTGGGGCCGCAACTGCGTGCCCGTCCAGCTACCCATCTCCGATGCCCAGTGCTTTCACGGCGTGGTGGACCTGGTCACCATGGAGGCCTACCACTACACCCCCGGCGGCGATGGCCGCGGCAAGGTCACCGGCGAAATTCCCGCCAGCGTGGCTGCCGATGCGAAAGCCCGCCACGAGGCGCTGGTCGAGCTGGTTGCCGAGGGCAAAGACGAGCTGATGGAGGAGTACTTCGAGAAAGGCACCATCGCCCGGGAACACCTCATCGCCGCGCTGCACGAGGCCATCCGCGAAGACCGCATCTTCCCCGTGCTCTTTTCCAGCGGCCTGGCCAATATGGCCCTCGATCACCTGCTGGACTTTATCAAGGACTACACCCCCGCGCCGGTCGAGCGCGCGCCCATGGCCGTCCGTAATCCGGCGATTGAAGCTACCGAAGAAAATCCCGATGCCGCCAAGTCAACGCGCAAAATCGCCGACAACGAGCCGCTCTCGCTGATGGTCTTCAAGACCATGACCGATCCCTTCGCCGGCCGCATCACCTTCTTCAAGGTCATCGGCGGCGTCATCAAAAACGACGCCACCGTCGAAAACTACACCCGCCGCGGTCAGGAGCGCTTCTCGCATCTCTCTGTGATGCAGGGACGCAAGGCCGTAGAAGTTCCCGAGCTGCACGCCGGCGACCTCGGCGCCGTGGCCAAGCTGCGCGACACCCTCACCGGCGACACCCTTGGAGTCAAAGGCTCCGACATTCAGGTCGATCTGCATCCGCTCCCCGAGCCGGCCATGACCTACGCCATCGAGCCCAAGTCCCGCGCCGACGAAGACAAGCTCGCCCCCGCCATCCACAAGCTCATGGAAGAAGACCTGCTCATCCGCTTCTTCCGCGACCCGCAGACCAACGAATTCCTCATAGCCGGCGCTGGCCAGCCGCACATCGAGGCCATCGTCAGTCGGCTCAAAAAGCGCTACCACGCCGAAGTCACGCTCAAGGCCCCCAAGGTTCCCTATCGCGAGACCATCCGCGCCAAGGTCGAGGCGCCGGGACGCCACAAGAAGCAGACCGGTGGTCACGGCCAGTTCGGCGACTGCAAGATTCGCATGGAGCCTTTGCCGCGCGGCAGCGGCTTCGAGTTCGCCAGCGAAGTCTTCGGCGGAGCCATTCCCCGCAACTTCATTCCGGCAATCGAAAAGGGCATCGTCGAGTCCGCCGCCCGCGGCTATCTCGCCGGCTACCCGGTCGTCGATTTCCGCGCTGTCGTCTACGACGGCAGTTATCACGATGTGGACTCCAACGAGCTCTCCTTTAAGATGGCTGGGCGCATCGCCTTCCGCAAGGGTATGGAAACGGCCAAGCCCTGCCTGCTCGAGCCCATCATGAAGGTCGAAATCGAAGCCCCCGACGAGTTCGCCGGAACCCTCATGGGCGACCTCAGCAGCCGCCGCGGCCGCGTCCAAGGCACCAACTCCAAGGGCCGCACCACCATCATCAACGCCGAAGTTCCCATGGCCGAGATGCTGACCTACGGCACGCTGCTAACTTCCATGACGCAAGGCAAGGGCAGTTATCGCATGGAGATGGACCACTACGACATCGTCCCGCAATTAGTGGCCGACAAAATCCTAGCCAACGCCAAGCGGCCCGTGGAGGAAGTAGAAGAGTAATATTATTCAACAAGGGATTCCCAGGTCTCAAAATCGAGACCTGGGAATCCCGCCATCTGCCAATGGAAGGAAATCACCATGTCGATCTGGAATAAGCTCTTCGGAAAAAACAAACAGATACCGCATGCTGCCGCTTCAAGCACCGTTTCGTCTACAACTTCTAGCAATACTGTAGGTTCTGTTGCACCCGCTGCGTCCGATCCAGGTAGCAGAATTGTCATGCCGGACCACCCACTGTTTAGGGCTTGTGGCGTTAACGGCGATATGAATGAGGTTCAGTCACTATTGCAGCGTAAGGTCAATCTACGTGTCATAGATAGGGATGGATTCACGGCGCTTCATCACGCTAGCGTGTTTGGTAGAACTGAGATATCCAAAGCGCTCATTGCGGCTGGCGCGGATGTCAACGCAAAATCAAATGATGGTAGCACCCCGCTCTTCAACGCCGCGAAGAACGGCCATTCAGATCAGGTTATATTACTGGTTTCGAACGGGGCATCTTTTGATCTTGCGTGCAATGATGGTGGTACTCCTCTCATTGCCGCATCAGAGAATGGTAGAAAAGCAGTAGTAGAGTTAATATTGGCAGCCGGGGCGAATCCTAACACACCCATGAAGAACCTGGTTTCAGCGCTATATCTTGCCGCCCAAAACGGGCATGCAGACATTGTGTCAGCATTGCTGGCATCCGGCGCGGCGGTAGACTCGCCCGATGATGAGGGTATGACACCGCTTCTTGTCGCATGCGGAAACGGTAACAAAACCGTCGTTAGCATCCTGCTCGGATCAAAAGCGAATCCAGATGCACGCGACTGCTACGGCAATACACCGAGGAGCATAGCCATCAAATATGGTCGGACTGAGTGTATCCAGCTTCTTCAAGCGGTGTAGTGTGGACAACTTACTATTGGCGGGTGACTCGCATCTGCCCAACAAAGTAGGGTGGGCAGGTGGCCCCAGTCTCAATGACACTCCAAATCCTGTTGAGGGTGGCCCCGGTCCCTCGCATTTGGGGACCGGGGATGAGAGCCATACCCCTCCCACTTGTCCGGGCGGGTGGCGCACTTGTCAACAGAGTGGGAGCCCGCGAACCTCGACCCTCCGTCTCCCTTTTCCCAACTAGCCTTCAAACAGACTCTCAATGTCTCGCGCTCCGTGAATGAGATGGACGATCTCCACTCCATTGCGCCTTGGCAGATAAAAAATCAACCAGTTTTCGAAGCCTTTAACCGGCCAGCGGCGGAGGCGGCGCAAGGCCGGACTGCTGAATGTGCATAAGATGCCCATCTTCGGCATCCTGGCCAGCGTTTCAAATGTCATCTGTGTCGCGTCCAGAAAGCGCTGGGCAGTTTCCATACCGCCGTGCTCTTCGAGATACTCGGCATTCAACAGGATGTCCCTGCGGGCGCGTGCACGGACAAAGACTTCCGCCAACTTAGGCCACCCGGCTCTTCGGTCGCGTTGCCCGTCCGGTCTTCGTCCGCTTGCCCAATTCAGCGCGCAGAGTGCTCCAGAACTCAGGAGTGGCCTCCTGCGCCTCGCCTTCCAGCAGCGACTCCAACAGCGTCCGCTCAAGCTGCTCTTTGGCGTTGCGCTTTTGGTCGGCGCGCACCAGCTCGCGCATATACTCGCTTGCGCTGCTATAGTCCCTGACCGTGACCTGCTCCTCCACATACTCCTTCATGGGGTCGGGAAGCGAGATGTTCATGGTTTGCATCACTAAATCCTTATAATGCGAACCTAACATTTATGGCAATTCTTGTCAATTTATGGCCGACTTCCTTCCCCAAGATGCTCCAAATACTCCGCCGGCGAAAGCACGGTGACGCCGGCTCGGGCTGTCTCCGGGAAGTGCTTGAGATTTCCCGTCACCAGCCAGGCTCCCGCTGCGTGGGCCAGAGCGAGAATACCGGGGCCCCCGCGGACAGGTCGTCGTCCGTGGGGTGGAAGAAAGGGCGCGTCTTTGAGATCAAGCACAGGATGCGGCCAAGGCGGCGGATCAGGCAGTTGCAGGCTGTTTTCGATCAGGACCTCCAGCCATGCGGGCGGAAATCCGTGGCGGGCAAACTTGGATCGTGAAGCTACCTCGCTGTATTCCGCAATCACGGATGGGCAAGTCACGAGCTTCACCTGCTCAGCCAGAACCCAATCCATCACCAGCCTCGCGGGAATGCTGCCTGGTTTCAATCCCGCCGAGACAATCACGTTGGTGTCGAAGACGGCGAGACGCATCAGCTCTTCCTGCCCTTTTCCCTGGCCAGCCGCGCCGTTCTTACCGCGTCAATCTCCTGCTCGATCTCCTCATCGGTGATCGGATACTGTTCCGCCAGCCGCCAGCTCTCCCGCAGGCTCGCCTTCGCCATCGCCAGACGCAACTCACGCTCTTCCAGTACCACATCTCCAAGGACGGGAACCAGAAAGTACGCCGGCCCCTGCTGGCCCGCGAGCAACACGGTTTCCCCTCGCGGAACGGCCTTCAGGGCCTTCGCGCCGCGCGTTCGGAACTCCCGCAGTGAAACTTGACGCATGGATTGCCTCCTGCAACTAGTGTAGCCGTTTTGGCTACGGAATACTAGAAGTGGTGACCCAAATCCCTCGCATTTAGGGACCTGAAAGACCCCGAACCCCAGCCTTTGCGAGCGATAAGCGAGCGTCCGCCCGGGCGGCAAGCCCTTGCAGATTATTTCCCCATTTCGTGCACAATCATCCTCAGAAGCTGTCCCTCCAATCGTCCCGGCTCGTCCTCTTCGCGCCGCTTTTCAGCCGAAAGCGGTCGGCAGAGGCCAAAACGTCCCGTAACTCCTTATCCTGGACGATTTTGCAGGGAACTCCTTTGTTTTGACGATTTTGCAGCGCTACCCTTCCTGTAAACTTAAGAAAACAAGGAATTTGCGCCCAAAATAGGGGTGGGGGTGCCCGATGTACTAGCTCTGCCGTCCTATCAAGTCCAATGGATAGCTAGGCCAATCTCTGGACCTCGGCGCGCATCAGCAGGCAGGTGATATTGTCGTTGCCGCCGGCTTGGTTGGCGGCGTCCACCAGGCGGGAGCAGAGCTCACCGAGATGCTGATCGGCGGCCAGAATGGATTCAATCTGCGGATCGCTGACTTCGCCCGTCAACCCGTCGGAGCAGAGCAGAAAAATGTCGCCGGGCTCGGCTTCTA
>JBAVYF010000153.1:0-4834 GCA_049698655.1 Occallatibacter sp.
GCCATAGACCTGTTGAAAGACCGGCGACTCGCTCCAGCTCACCGGCCACACCGTCGCCGAGTAGACCCGCGCCTCGCCGCCGTGCGCGGCAAACGCTCCCAGCACCGCCGTCAGCTTGTCAGCAAGCTGGGGAAGGCGCAGATTGGGGTACCACAGGCTTAGATAAAGCGTGTCGGCCATCTCTCTTGATTGTAGACGGGCGGGATAAGGCGAGGATGCGGGGGGAAAACACTGGAAAAGCAAAACATGAGCTTTCCAGTGAATTCGAAATTATGCCGTCACAATCTCGCTGAAATCCGCGATGTCAGAGAAACTGCGTAGCACCTCGTCGATCAGTCCAAGATTCGCGCCACGCACTGCCGGGTCAGGGTCGAGCACCATTACCTTATCGAAGAATGTGTCCACCACTGGGCGCAGCGTGGCGATCAATGCCAGCGCCTCACCGTAGGCCCGCTGCTGGCGGAGCTTTGCAACCTCCGGCGCAAGAGCGGCAGCCGCATCGGCAAGCTGTTGCGCCTCCGGCGCAAGCTTCGCATCCTTTGGTGAACCGAGGACGAACTGCTTCTCTTCCGCCTGGCGCAGAATGTTCTTGATGCGCTTGAAGGCGGCAGAGATCGCGGCAAAATCGGCGGACTCGCGCGCTGCCGTTAGCGCTTCGGCGCGGGCAATCGCATCGCGCACATCGTCAGCTCCGGCAGCCAGCACGGCGCTCACCACGTCGTAAGCGAAGCCGCGCACGTCTTTCAGATAGAAGCTCAGTCGCTCACGGAAGAAATCATTGAGTTGATGTCTATTAGCTTCTTTTGTTGCGGCAGCATTCAAAACGCTGGCCAAGCCCACTTGTACATCCGATTCAGCAATAATCTTTACGATGGCGTTGGCCGCGCGGCGAAGTGCAAAGGGGTCCTTCGATCCTGTGGGCGCGAAGCCCTTGCCGAACATTGCGGTGATGGTATGAATGCGGTCGGCCAAGCCTAGCAACTGGCCTTCGATCGTCGAGGGAATCGCGTCGTCGGTCGAGGCAGGCGTGTACTGGTCATAGATGGCCTTGGCCACCGTGTCGCCCAACCCTTGCTCCTTCGCGTAGAGCCCGCCGATAACGCCTTGAAGCTCGGTAAATTCTTTCACAAGTTCAGTAGTAAGGTCTGTTTTCGCTAGCGTAGTCGCGGTTTCGAGGGCTTGATAGTCACAATAATGACTACTGATTTGCGGAAGACTATGGAAAAGCGCTTTGACTACACTGAGGTTTTGTTCGGTCTTCCAGTAATAACTGCCTAACTCTTTCTGAAAGGTGACGTTCTTCAGACTCTCCACGCGGTCGGCGAGCGGCGTCTTCTGGTCGAAGTCCCAGAAGAAGCGCGCGTCCTTGAAGCGTGCCTGCAAGACCCGCACATTGCCGTGGCGAATGATGGCCTCGCCCTCGGCGTCGACCTGCGTATTCAGCACCGCCAAAAAGTGCGGAGCCAGCTTGCCGTCTGCGCCCTCGACCGCGAAATACTTCTGGTGATCGCGCATGACGATGACGAGAACCTCTTCTGGCAGAGCAAGGTACTCTGGCTCGAAGTCACCCAGCACGACCGAAGGCCATTCCGTCAGATGGACGACTGTTTCTATGAGCGGCTCGTCTTCACGCCAACGCGCGCCGGCCACTGTACGCGTCGCCGCATCCAGCGCCTTGCGGATCGACTGTCTGCGCTCAGCCACATCGACGACGACACTTGCAGTGAGCAGCCTCTTCGAGTAGTTCTTTGCCTGGTCCACCACCACTGGCTTTTCGCCGTGCAGCACGCGATGACCGCGGCTCACATTCCCAGCCTTGATTCCCGCAATCTCCAAGGGAATAACAGCAGAATCAAGCAGCGCCACCACCCAGCGCACCGGCCGCACAAAGCGCTCCGGCTTGCCCGCATGCCAGTACATATTTTTTGCCCAGTAGAGGCTGAGAACTTCTTTAGGCAGCTCGGTAGCGAGCAGTTCCGAGGCCGCGCGGCCCTTCCGCTTGACCGTTGCGCCAACGTACTCGCCCTTAGCATTAGAGACTTTTTCAAGCGCCGTAACCGCCACGCCGGCCTTCTTGGCGAAGGCCTCGGCAGCCGCCGTCGGCGCGCCGTCCCTGAAGGCTACCTTCCACGATGGGCCGGTCAACTGCTCCTCGGTATCGGCCTGACTCGCCCGCACGCCCTCGACCAGCACGGCCAGACGACGCGGCGTCGAGTAAGTGGTGACCTTGCCTCCATCCGCAAGCAGCCGCTCGCGCGTGAGCAGTTCGCTGACACGGCGGCCTAACTCGGCCTCGGCTCCGGCAATCATGCGGGCGGGAACCTCTTCCAGCCCAATCTCCAACAAAAAATCAGCCATAACTTTGAAGTTCTTTCTGCAAACTTTTGTGAACCGAAAAGAATCAAAAGCAACCGCAGGTCCTTCGACTCCGCTGCGCTCCGCTCAGGATGACAGCGCTTTAGGAAGTCTGCTGTAGTGCATACGCTTTTGCCACGCCCACAGCCAGCGCGCGAATGCGGGCGATCACGCCCACACGCTCGGTGACGCTGATAGCTCCTCGCGCGTCCAGCAGGTTAAAGAGGTGAGAACACTTGAGCGCCAGCTCATAAGTGGCCAACAACGGAAACCGCCGTTTCTCCACCACATCGGCGTCTTCCTTCGCAAACAGCGCATTGGCCTGGCCCAGAAGACTCTGCGCTTCGGCCTCGTAGAGCCGAAAGTGCTCCCATAACTTGTCCACATCCGCAAACTCGAAGTTATAGACCGAAAACTGCAGTTCCTCCGGCAGCCTCACGTCGCCGTAAGTTACTGCAGCGCCGGTCTCAGGATCGATGGCCCAGACAATGTCGTAGATCGAGTCCTTATCCTGCAAAAACGCCGCAATGCGTTCCAGGCCATAGGTCAGCTCGGCGCAGATGGGGTCCAGCTCCAGGCCGCCGCACTGCTGGAAGTAAGTGAATTGGGTGATCTCCAGCCCGTCGAGCATTACCTGCCAGCCCACGCCCCAGGCGCTGATCGCCGGCGACTCCCAATTATCTTCCTCAAACTTCAGGTCATGTAGTGAGAGGTCAATGCCGATGGCTTCCAGCGATTGGAGATAAAGCTCCTGCACGTTGACCGGCGGAGGCTTGAGGATGAGCTGAAACTGGGTGTGTTTGAAGAGGCGGTTCGGGTTCTCGCCATAGCGGCCGTCGGCCGGACGCCGCGAGGGCTGCGCATAGCCCACTTTATACGGCTTGGGACCCAGCACTCGCAGAAACGTCTCCGGCGCCATGGTGCCCGCGCCCACTTCAACATCGTAGGGTTGTTGCAAGACGCAGCCGCGTTCCCCCCAAAACCTCTGCAAGCGGAACAAAAGCTCCTGAAAGGTGAGCGGGGTGGTCTTCGGCTTGGATGAAATTTCGGATGAAGGCACGGGCAACTCTCTCTCTGGCCTGGACTGCGTAAATTTTAACAGCCCGTTCGCCACTACTGATTGAGGTTTGTGCGTTCCCACCCATGCGCCAGAAAAAAGACGTATGGAAGGGGTACGAAGCATTTGCGACCGGTCCAGTTCACGCGCCCAGCCGCGCCAGCGCCTCAGCCGAGCGCAGTTTGCGCTCCAGGTGCCTCTCCAGGGCTTGCAGCGTAAAGCGGCGCAGGTCCTGCGCGCGCCGTCGGGGCCAGGGTTCGGCGGCAAAAGCCGCCACCGGCGCTCGCAACATGCGCTGCGCCAGTTGCCAGGAGTCGGCAGATAGCCCGCTCGAGTTACCGTTGCGATGCACCGGGCAGAAGAGACCGTCGCCCAGGGTGTTGAAGCTGGCCTCGCCGGCGATCAATGCCTCGCCGCATGTCGTGCAGTTGCCGATTTCCGGCAACAGGCCCATCAGCCGCGTCATCCACAACTGGAAGTAGGTCAGGGGCATCCAGGGCTGCTCGACCGTGGTCTGCTCCAGCACGGACCCCAGCAGCCGGAAGACCGTCTCCTGGGGATCGTGGTCGGGCAGCGCCTCGTCCAGCAGTTCTGCAAAGAAGCTGAGCACCGCCATGCGCACGTGATCGACTGGCACGGAGAGCGGAGAGCGAACGATTTCCAGTTGATCCAGCCGCACCAGCTCCTGGCCCGGCCGCTCGGCAAACCAGGCCCGCGCCAGCGTCATCGGCTCCAGCGCGCCGCCAAACCTCTTGCGGCTCTTGAGCGCTGACTTGGCCACGCCCCGCACCCGGCCGTAGTCGCGCGTGAAAAAGCTCACAATCAGGTCGGCTTCGTGGACCGGCCAGGTGCGCAATACCACGGCTTCGGAGGTGAGCACGCTCATGCGTCTACTATCTTCGCACCGTTCCCTGTCCACTGGCGGCTATGTCCAACTGTTGCCACACAGACACAAACGCGCACCCCGCCAGACGGGATGCGCGTTTATGAGGCAACTGGAAGCCGTTAGCGGCCGAAGTGCTTGGCGTTCTTCTCGGCAAAGCTGGCCCACTTCTCCGGCAGGTCGTCAGCGGCGAAGATGGCCGAGACCGGGCAGGCCGGGACGCATGCGCCGCAGTCGATGCACTCGACCGGGTCGATGAACAACTGATCCGCCTCGCCGTGACCGGCTTCGTCCTTCTTGGGGTGGATGCAATCGACGGGACAGGCGTCTACGCAGGCGGTGTCCTTGGTGCCGATACAGGGTTCTGCAATAACGTATGCCATCTCTACTCTCTCCGGGGAACTCCGGCGGCCTCTTTAGACGCGGACCGCGCTGAACTTCACGACGCTGATAGTAGCATACGGCCCCGCGGGCTGACTCAACCCCGGGGTCCCGGTTTAGCCATGCGGGAACGAAAAAAAGCAGGGAGTAGGGAATAG
>JBAVYF010000154.1:0-11949 GCA_049698655.1 Occallatibacter sp.
GGCGGTGACCGCAGCCGGAGCGAAAATTTTAACCGGGTAGCACACTCGGAATCACAGGCCGGTTGGTAGCAAGAGCCGGCGGAAGTGGATGCGGTTTGTCGAAGGAAGATGCGATTGAGGTAATGGCGGTGGTCACCGAGACGCTGCCCAATGCCATGTTTAAGGTCAAGCTCGAGAACAATCACGAGGCGCTGACCCATGTTTCGGGAAGGATGCGCAAGAACTTCATCCGCATTCTGCCCGGCGATCGCGTGGCCGTGGAACTGAGTCCCTACGACCTGAATCGCGGGCGGATCGTCTACCGCTACAAGTAAGTTTTTTTTGAAACCCCGCGCCTGATTTTTTACGCGGAGAAGGGCTGTAACAATGAAGGTCCGTGCATCGGTCAAGAAGATTTGCGTCAAGTGCAAGGTCATCACCCGCCGTGGGGTGGTCAGGGTGATCTGCGAGAACGCAAAGCACAAGCAGCGCCAGGGCTAGGTGGGTGTCTGGCACACGCGGGAAGCTCCATGGCAGGGAAAGAGGCTAGTTAGCTTGAGTCAAGGCTTGCGATGAACCTCAGGGAGCTCGCCCGTTCAACCCGTGCGAACCGGCTAAGGCCGGGGGCACATAACCGAGTTACAAAGGAATTTCAATGGCACGTATTGCTGGCGTTGATCTGCCCCGCAACAAGCAGGCACGAATCGCGCTCACATACATCTTTGGCATCGGAAATCCTCGCGCGCTCACGATTCTGGAGAAGGCGAATGTTGACGCCTTCAAGAAGGTTCAGGATCTGGGCGAGGACGAGGTCAACCGCATTCGCCAGGTGATCGAGGACGAAGGAAACGTCGAGGGCGACCTGCGCAAGGACGTCCAGATGCACATCAAGCGCCTGATCGACATTCAGAGCTATCGCGGCACGCGCCACCGGCGGGGTCTGCCGGTCAACGGCCAGCGCACCCACACCAACGCCCGCACTCGCAAAGGCCCGCGCAAGGGCACCATTGCCGGCAAAAAGAAAGCGACGGGTAAAACATAATGGCGAAACCAGAGCAGAAAGCCGGCGCCGGCAAGGCGGGCAAGAACAAGAAATTCAAAAAACGCGAGCGCAAGAATGTGCCGTTTGGCATTGCGTACGTGCAGGCCACGTTCAACAACACCATCGTCACCATCACCGACCCGGTGGGCAATACATTGAGCTGGAAGAGTTCGGGTTCGCTGGGTTTCCGCGGCTCGCGCAAGGGCACGCCCTTCGCGGCGCAGCAAGCGGCCTCGAACGCCGCCAGCATGGCTCGCGATCACGGCCTGCGCGCGGTCGATGTAAGAGTCTCCGGTCCGGGTTCGGGCCGCGAGTCGGCTATCCGCGCCCTGGCTGCCGCCGGCATCGAGGTGCGCACCATCCGCGACGTGACGCCGGTGCCGCACAACGGCTGCCGTCCGCCAAAGCGGCGCAGAGTGTAAGTACAGTTGTCAGTGGTCAGTTGTCAGTTTTCAGTGAATGCCCGCATCGGGTGCATCATGATTACTGTCAACTGAAAACTGTCAACTGAAACCGGGCCGGGATGACACGCAATGCGCGTAAACCGGCCGTCATCCGAAGTCAGGAGAAGAAATGGCACGTTATACCGGAGCAGTCTGCCGCCTCTGCCGTCGAGAGGCAACCAAACTCTTTTTGAAGGGCGCCAAATGCGCCTCCGACCGTTGCCCGCTGGAGAAGCGCAACTTTCCCCCCGGCATGCACGGCAAGGACCGCAAGGCCAAAATCGTAGGCTACGGCCTGCAACTGCACGAAAAGCAGAAGGCCAAGCGCATGTACTTCACGCTGGAGAGCCAGTTCCGCGAGTACTATGAGAAGGCCAACAAGGCCGCCGGCGTCACCGGCGAGCTTTTGATCCAGCAACTGGAGCGCCGCCTGGACAATGTGGCCTTCCGGCTGGGCTTCGCCATCTCGCGCCGACAGGCTCGCCAGGTGGTGCGTCACGGCCACGTCGAGGTCAACGGCCGCAAGGTCAACATCCCTTCTTACCAGGTGAACGCGGGTGACGAAATCAAGATTCGCGACAACGCCAAAAAGCTCATCATCATCGAGCAGGGCGCGCAGTACGCCGCGCAAAACCCCGTGCCCGCATGGCTGGAAGCCAACTTTGAGAACCTGTCCGGGCGCGTGCTCCATCTGCCCAAGCGTCAGGACGTGAACCTGCCCATCAATGAGCAGCTCATCGTCGAACTGTATTCGAAGTAAGTAACAGTGGACAGTGATCAGTGATCAGTTTTCCTCGCACGAGGTTTTTAACTGACCACTGATCACTGACAACTCAACACGAAGGAGAACTTGCGCGGCCGCCGCAAAATGCATCGCGACGTACATGCCGCGCGGGAAATGAGAGACAGATATGCTTTGGAGAGGATTTCAGAAACCCAAGCGCCTGGCAGTCGATGCCGAGACGCTCACCGACATATACGGCAAGTTCAGCGCCCAGCCCTTTGAGCGCGGCTTTGGCACCACCATTGGCAACGCCCTGCGCCGCACCCTGCTCAGCTCCATCGAGGGCGCCGCGGTCACCGCGATTCGCATTGAGGGCGTGCTTCACGAGTTCCAGTCCATCTCGGGCGTGGTCGAGGATGCCACCGACATCATCCTCAACCTCAAGCAGGTGCCCTTCAAGCTCTCAGGCGACGGCCCCAAGGCGCTCTATCTGCGCGCTGACCAGCCCGGCGTGGTCACCTCCGGCATGATCGAAGCCGACGGCGACGTAGAGATCCTGGACAAGAACATCTATATTGCCACCCTCTCGGAAGGCGGCAAGCTGGACATGGAGATGCGCCTCAAGCGCGGACGCGGCTATATCTCCGCCGACAAAAACTTCGACGCCGACCTGGGTCTCGGCTTTATCCCCGTCGACTCGGTCCACTCGCCGGTGCGTCGCGTCAACTATGTGGTGGAAGCCGCCCGCCTGGGCCAGATCACCGACTATGACAAGCTCACTCTGGAAGTGTGGACCAACGGGGCCGTTCTGCCCGCCGACGCCGTCGGCCTGGCCGCCAAGCTGCTCAAGGACCACATGAACATCTTCATCAACTTCGAGGAGGAGATCGAGGCCGATGGGCGTGGCGATGAAGGCCGCATCCTGCTGCGCAACGAGAACCTCAACCGCTCGGTCGAAGAGCTGGAGCTGTCGGTCCGCAGTTACAACTGCCTGAAGAACGCCAATATCCAGTCCATCGGAGAGCTGGTCATCAAGACCGAAGCTGAGATGCTCAAGACCAAGAACTTCGGACGCAAGAGCCTGAACGAGATCAAAGAAATCCTCGCCCAGATGGGCCTCTCGCTGGGCATGAAGATCGACGAGCAAGGCAATGCCGTCCCCGGACCCACCAGCATCTCGCCCGCCACTGCCCTGGCCGCCAACTACGGCCACTTCGACGACGAGGACGAGCCGCTGGATTCGGTGGACCTGCAGTTGCCCACCGAGACCGAGAACTTTTAACAGTGTTCAGTTGTCAGTGATCAGTTTTCAGTGAAGAAACCCGGATATCCGGCCAGTAATCGAGAGCTGAAGCTGACCACTGACCACTGATCACTGACTACTGATTCGAAAGAGAGTTTCACCATGCGCCATCGCAATGCAGGATTCAAGCTCGGACGCAATACCAGCCACCGTCGCGCCCTGTTGCGCAACCTGGTCACGTCCGTCATCGTGGAAGATCGCGTCGAGACCACCGTGGCCAAGGCCAAGGCGGTTCGTCCGCTGGTTGAAAAGATGATTACCCTGGGCAAGAAAGGCGATCTGCACTCGCGCCGTCAGGCCCACAGCTTTCTCATGACCGATAAGTCCGTTACGCGGCTCTTCGAGACCGTGGCGCCGCGCTACGGTGACCGCGCCGGAGGCTACCTCCGCATCGTCCGGACTGGATTTCAAAAAGGCGACGGGGCCGAAAAGGCCTTCATCGAACTGCTGGGCGCTGAAAAGCAGCTCGATGCCAAGCGCCAGAAGCGCGACGAGATCAAGGCCAAAAAGCGCGCTGAACTGGAAAAGCAGTTGGAAGAGTCGAAGAAGGAAGAAAGCAAGGAAGAAGTCAAGGAAGAAGCAGCCTAAAACTGCGTTTCTTCTGTGTTCCCTCCCTCAGAATGCCAAACGGGCGCATCCCTCGCGGGATGCGCCCGTGTTTGTTTGCAGCCGATGTGATGAATTCCTATTCTGCCCTTTCCAGCCGCCTGGGCCTCATCAGCCGCATATAAATGTAGACCGCCAAGATCAGCGCGATGGCTCCGCAGCAGTCCAGCAGCACATCCCAGATTGAGCCGGTGCGGTTGGGCAGGAAGGTCTGGTGCCACTCATCGCAGCTGGCCACCAGAGCCGTTCCCAGCAGCGCAAGGTAGGCGTCCTCCAGGAAGCGTGAGCGCGGCAGCGTCATCCACCAGGCACGCAGCCACGCCACCCCGAGGGCCCCGTAGCCGAAAAAGTGCCCGCTCTTGCGGATCAAGTGATGAACCACATCCCAGCTCGCGTCTCCGACGGGTCCGAAGATGGCCTCCCAGAGCCAGCGCAGCGGGTGGCTGGTGTGGTCGGAGCCAAAGAGTTCCGTGGATTCCAGCATGATGATGCCGATGCCCACGGCAACCGGGAGCCAGGCGCTCACCCAGAACTTGAGGCCTTGGCGGGTTGGAACTTCTCTATTTTCCCAGGCAGTGGGAACAGCCACTAATCGCTCTTTCCGGAGCCGGACTCCACCACAGCAGGCAAATCCAGCGCCACCAAGGCAAAACGGGTCTTGCTGTCCTTGGGGGTCTCAAAGCCAACAACGTGCTGATGGCGCTTGGAGCCGGCCTTCAGTTCCAGGCTATCCTTGCCGGTGCCGTAATCGTTTCGATCAATCTTCACGCCGTTCCCATTGTCGTTGGAGCAGGTTAGCCCTTCGGAGGTGGTTGCCGGTGTACCTACTGGGGAAGTTCCCTTGCAGGTAATCACATCGCCAAAGCGGCCCAGCGCCTTCTTGTAGAAAGCGGTCACCTTCTCCTCGCTGTCCGGCGTGGCATAGGAAACCGCACGCACGCGCAACTCCCACTCGCCAAAGCCCAAATGCACGTCGGCCGACTTGTTCTTGTCGTTGTCTGCCACCGGCTGTGCGCCCGGATAGACCGGCAATCCCAGGTCCGCCGCCGTGGTCTGATCGGTGTTCACATGGATGCCGCCAAACGGCGTATCTATCTGCACTTTCTTGTCCTCGCCGTTGGCGCCCTTTTCCGTATGAATTCGGCATCCGGCCATTCCGGCCGCCAACGCCAGGCCCACTACCAAAGTTGTCGCTTTCCGCGTCATATTGAGATTCATGGCAATCGCCCTCTAGCCCGGTTATACGTCCGCTTCCATCAAAAGGTTCCTGGAATCGCACAACCCGCGGCAACATCCTCTTGCCGCCCCCGGCTCAGTGCGTCGAGTCGCCGTCCTCCTTCGTGCTGGTGGCAAAGAAGATCGCCACGGTGAAGACCAGAACGATGACGGGGACGACGAAAAACGGGGAAGTGATGTTCATAGTTCGTGCTCCTTGCCGTTAGAGTACCAAAATGAAGGACCGGCTGCCCCATCCTTGCCGCGTTTTTGTTTTTGCGGCTTCGGGGTCCCCAACGACTCGGGGTCCCCGGCGAGCGATTTTTGCTCGCTGGGGTGAAGGGACAGGTCTTGGTCGTTGGGGTGATCTAAGGGTGGGAAACCACGAAATTCAATCCCTCAAATCCCCTACTCCTTCGGCCCCCCACTGGGATAATCCACCCGAATCGTCAGAATCTCGAACGGGCGAATCGGCGCCTTCACCACATCGCCAACCACGGCCAGCGGCGCGCCCTCCGGCGCTTCCATCAGGTTGGTCACCGTCGCTCCCGTCGCTCCCGGCGGCACATGGAACTCGACCATCGAATCCTTCCCCGCCCACTCATACACGCGAAAAATCAGTCCCTTCGCGTCCTCTGCCTTCTTCACCGCAGTCAGAACCACATTCTCCGGCCCCACCGATGCAAAGGAGTGCGAAGCCGGCAGCGCGCCCGGATGCGCCGTCGTGACCACCGCTGTCAGCGGATAGTTGTACTCATACCCGTGGCGCACGGTCAGAGCATCTTTCCACGTCCCCGCATGAGGATAGAGTGCATAGTGGAAGTGGTGATGGCCCATGTCGGCCTCAGCATCGGGCCACTTGGGCGAGCGCAGCAGCGTCAGCCGCAGCACATTCCCCACCGCGTCGTAGCCGTACTTGGTCTGGTTCAGCACGCTGAGGCCGTGAATTTTGCCGTCTGGCCCAGCGCCGGAGAGATCAGCCCAGCGCATCGCCTCCACTTCAAACTGCGCCTTCTCCCAACTGTTGTTCCGCGTAGTCGGCCGCTCAATCGTCCCATAAGGAATCTCGTAAGTGGCAAAGTCGCTGGTCACCGCCAGCGGAAACGCCGCCTTCAACAAAATATGCGACTCGTGCCAGTCGATCTCGTTGTCTACGTTCACTTCGTCGTCGCTCAGGCTGATGGTTTGCACAAACTTCGAGCTCTGCCAATGGCGGGTGACACGAACGGCGGGATTCGGAGTTTTCTCGCCGACCAATTCGACAGAGTCTGCTTTGTCGATCACGCTCGGTGCAACGTCGAGCGTCCCTGGGTCGATGTTCCAGGCATCATAGTCCTTGGGCGTGTCCTTGAAGAATTGGAGCTGGTTGCCGCAACCGCCGGTACTTAGAGCCTCATACTTTGTGCTCTTGTCAGAAAGGCTTGTGATGCAGCCAGTCGCTTTGTCTACGATCAATCGAACGGAGTTGTTCTCGATGGCTATGGAGCTTGCCGTTTCCTTTGCACTCGCAAGCAATATCTGTATAGAGTCCATCGCCGTTTCCGGCGAAATGGCCACTACTTTATATCCGAGCGGAGGAACATCATCTACGCGAATTGTGAGGAGGCTCTCGCCAGTCTTATCGTCGATACGAACATCCTCCTCGCCAGTAATCACGCCACGGGTTATGTCGGTGGAACGAATTCCCATGCGGGTGGTCGCGGGCAACTGTATTTTTACAGCAACATCTCCAGAGCGCTTCCATCCCAACGGGTTGAACACGACGACTGCTTGACTGCCCGGCTCCTTAGTTGCTCTCGACGTATCGACACGTTCGACCACCGTCCCCAGTGCCCCAGAAGAAATCTCATTCGTCGACCAGCGCACCACATCGTAATCCTTTTGCGCGTCCTTGTAGATTCGCCCGATGCCAGAGCCGGCGGCGGTGTCGTGGAACTGGTTGAAGAGCACCTTCTTCCAGTCCTCCGTCAGTTCCTTCCCCGGATACTCGCGGCCATCGAGCCACGCCAGCGAAGCCCACTTCTCGGCGTTGAGTACCTGCTTCTCGGCCTCGCGCATGTTGCGCTTGTGGTTGGCCTGCGTGGTCATCACGCCGCGGTGGTACTCGAAGTAAAGCTCGCTCTTCCATGTCGGAATGGAGACCTTGCCCTCAACCGCCGACGGCGCCGTATATCCCTTCGCAATTGACCTGTAATTCCACACCGGGCTCTCCGGCGCGATCTGCTTTTCGAGCGAGGTGAAGTAACTCTGCGCCGTGCCGAACTCGATCTTCGGCGTCACGTGCCCTGGCGCTTCCCAATGAAATCCCTCGTCCAGAATCGCTCGCGTCGGTCCGCCACCGTGGTCGCCTATGCCGTAGAGGTCCATAATGCCCGGCAGCCCGGTAGCTTGCTTCTGCGCAATCGAGTAGTCGCGAGCCAGCCGCACCAGGTTCAAATTGTCATTCGCATAGTCGTGCGGAAAATACGACAGCACCTTCGACCCATCCGGCGACTCCCACCAGAAAAATTTGAAGGGCATCTTGTTGGTGTCGTTCCAGGCCATCTTTTGCGTCACAAAATAATCAATCCCGCTCTTCTTGTAGATCTGCGGTAACTGCCACGTATATCCAAAGCTATCCGGATTCCAGCCGATCCGCGTGTCCACGCCGTACTGCTGCTTGAACCAGCGCTTGCCCACCAGCAACTGCCGCACCAGCGATTCGCCGTCCGGCATATTCAAATCCGGCTCCACCCACATTCCGCCCACAATCTCCCAGCGTCCTTCCTTGATGCGCTGGGCAATCTCGGCGTTCATGTCGGGATACTTGTCGGCAATCCACTCGTTATATGCCGCGGCCGACTGCGTGAATGTGTAACCGGGATATTCGTACATCAATTGCAGCGCGGTCCCGAAGGTCCGCTTGACCACGTCCACCGTCTCGGTCCACGGCCACAGCCACGCGGCGTCGATGTGCGAGTTGCCGGTAAGGTGGAAGGTAACCTGCTGCAAGAGCGGCTTCAGCTCTTCCAGCTTTGCGTGCGCCGCCTTCAGGCTCTCGTCAAATTTCGCCTGGTCATGAGCGTCCAGAGCCGCCAGATCCACCGCACGGATAGCATCGCTGATCGTAGCCACCTTGACTGCATCACCCGGCGCCAGCGCGGGAACCAGCAGCGCCGCCGACAGGAATTCCTCGCGCAGGTCTTCTGGATTCGGGCGGCTCTCGGGGAAGTCGATCTTCAGCGTGGCTCCATGAAATGTCTTATCGTCCACCGTGTGCAGCAGCTTCACGGCCACCGTCACCTTATCGCCGGGCTTGGCCTGGTCAAACAGCACCACCGGCTCCAGATCGTCGCCCATAGCCACGCGCCGGCCATTGAAATAGAGGATCTCCGGCATCGGCCCGTTGGCCGTGGCGTGAAACTGGAACCAAATCCGCGCCCCCGTCAGATCGTAGCCGCCGAGCGTCTCCGGCACCTGCCAGGTCTGACGAAACCAGACTGCCTCTTTCGGCGCCTTCGAGCCTTTGGCGATAAGCTGCCAATCGCTCTCGTCAAGATTCACAACCTCGCCATGCGCCAGGTCGCCGGCATGGAGCTTCCAGGCCCCATCGGGCAGCTCGCGCAGGCTGGAAAGTCGGTCGATCACCGCGTGGGTGTCGGCCGGCAGGCTGGCTGCAATCCTGGCGGCATCAGCGGCGCTTTGCGCCATGGCCCGGCCCGCAAAAATCACTGCGCAGGCAACAACAACCAGAGATGCAAGATGGGCAAGACGCATCTTCAAAGTGACATTCATCGCAGAAAAAACCTCATTCCCATAGTAAAGCCTGAAAGCTCTACAGTGCACACGTGTGAATAATGGAAAATTTGGAAAGTACGCCCTTGGCATGTCAGGGTTTCAATCCTGACAAATATCCCAAACAGAATCTTTGGGCCTTTAGCCCTGAGGGAAAGTTCATGCAAATCTTCCCGCAGGCCCACCCCGGAGTCGAAGACAAAATTGGCGCATCAAAAGTACAGACAACCCTTGAATTACCGATTGCCGGATGGCCTGCTTGCCCTTGATTTGCTTGCCCCTGAAAGGAGCCGAAACAACCCGGATGGAGAAGAAAACACCCATCTCACCACGTGGGACACCGTCTCCCTTATTAGGGTAGATAATAAAGTGTAGGCTGCATTCCCCGGCGGATTGCGAAACCGTTGCGCGGCCTATTGGAGATCACCCTGCCCGTAGTTCGTCTGTCGAGCCGGCCTCCTGCCGCGCATCAAAGACATTGACTTGAAAGAACCGGACTCACAGAGAGGAATTCATGGCTGCTGCTGCTCGTTTTCCCGGAATTCGGGTTACTGCGAATGGAAACCAGCTCGTCTCGTACCACACCGAGACGCGCATCGCCGACGCCGGCGTCTTCTATCCGATTACGCCTTCCACGGAGGGCGGCGAGCTCTTCCAGCAGGCCTATGCTGAAGGCCATCTGAACGTCTTCGGGCAGAACACCATCGCCATTGAGACCGAGGGCGAGCACGCGGCCCAGGGTGGCGCCATCGCCCATTCGGTCTGCGGCAAGCGGGTGGTCAACTTCACCTCCGGCCAGGGCGTCGTCTACGGCGTTGAGCAGTACTATCACGCTCCCGGCAAAGCCTCGACTATGGTCCTCGAAGTCGGCGCGCGCGCCCTCACCAAGCACGCCCTCAACGTCCACTGCGGCCACGACGACATCTACGGCGCTCTCGACACCGGCTGGATCATGCTCTTCGGCAAGGACGCGCAGCAGGCCGCCGACCAGGCTCTCATCCTGCGCCGCGTCACCGAGCTTTCGCTCACGCCCGGCATGAACATCATGGACGGCTTCCTTACCACCCACCTCGAGCGCACCTTCTACAAGCATGAGTCGGAGCTGATCCGCGAGTACCTTGGTGCGCCCGACGACATCATCGACTGCCCCACCGAAGCGCAGCGCACGCTCTTCGGACCCACGCGCCGCCGCGTTCCCAAGATGATGGACCTCACCAACCCCATCCTGCTCGGCCCGGTGCAGAACCAGGAACACTATATGCAGGGCGTTGTGGCCCGGCGCAATAACTTCGCCGAGCCGATTCTGCAATTCCTCGAAGACGCTTACGAGCAATTCGCCGAGCTCACCGGCCGCCGCTATGGCCTCATCTCGAAGTACAAAACCGACGATGCAGAAACCGTCTTCGTCTCCCTCGGCTCGGCCGCTGAAAACATCGAGGCCGCGGTCGACTACCTCCGCCAGACCCGCAACGCGAGTGTCGGTTCCATCCACGTCAACGTGATTCGCCCCTTCCCCGAAGCCGCTATCGTCGACGCGCTCAAAGGCAAGAAGAACGTCATCATTCTGGAGCGCACCGACGAAGCGCTCTCCGGAGACAACCCGCTGGGCCGAGACATCCGCACCGCGTTTTCCAAGGCCGTTCAATGCGTCGCGGGCCTTCCTGCAACCACGCTCGCTGAAGTTCCGAAGATTTACGGCGGCAGCTACGGCCTTGGCTCACGCGACTTCCGCCCCGAGCACGTTTTTGGTGCGTTCGAATTCGCCACCGCCGGCCGTGCCCGCACTGACGGCAAGCGCGCCTCTGATGGAGTTTCCTTCTTTGTCCTCGGCGTCGATCACCCCTACGCGGTCATCGGCGACGAAACTCCGTCGCTCCTTCCCGAGGGCGCTGTCGCCGTCCGCTTCCACTCCATCGGCGGATGGGGCGCCATCACTACCGGCAAAAATCTCGGCGCCATCCTGGGCGACCTCAACGACCTTATCTTTGAACGCGACGGCGAGCGCGACTCGCTCGGCAATCCCAAGGAAGTCATCCACGTCAGCGCCAATCCCAAGTACGGTTCCGAGAAAAAGGGCGCGCCGACCTCGTATTTCATGGTCGCCGCCAAAGACCGCATCCGCGTCAACTGCGACCTGCGCCACGTCACAGTCGTTTTGTGTTGCGACCCCAAGGCCTTCACCCACACTAATCCGCTGGACGGCATGGCCGAAGGCGGCTCACTGGTTTGGGAATCCGATCAGGAAGGCACGCAGGCCTGGGAGCAGTTGCCGCTGTGGGCGCGCAAGCAGATCATCGACAAGAAGATTCGCGTCTTCACGCTGCCCGGCTTCGCCATCGCCAAAAAAGCCACTGACCGTGCCGACCTGCAACTGCGCATGCAGGGCAACGCATTTCTCGGCGCGTTCTTCGCCGTCAGCACGCTGCTCAAGGAATTCGGCATCACACAGGAGCAGTATCGCGCCGTCGTTCGCGAGCAATACGTCAAGAAATTCGGCAAGCTGGGCGAGGCCGTCGTCGAGTCCAACATGGAAGTCATGATGCAGGGCTACGACCAGGTCAAGGAGATCAAGATCGGCGCGCTCACGGCGGCCGACCATTCCTCGCTGCGCGGCCAGGCGCTGCTGCCTATCATGGAAACCGTGCCCGCCGGCGAAGGTTCTTCTTGCGGCTCCGGCTGCCGCTCTCACCCGTTGCCCGCCGGCCAGGCCCAGCGCACGCCGTTGGCCAGCCTTGCAAACTTCGACGCCGAGTTCCGCGCTCATTTCGGCTACAACCAGCCGGCCACGCCGCTCTCGGCCATGGGCATGGTCGCCGCCGCCACCGGCGACACGGCCTCCAAGTACGTGGCCCGCCGCGAAACC
>JBAVYF010000155.1:0-9411 GCA_049698655.1 Occallatibacter sp.
GCGCCAGCCTTCGTACCGGCATCGGCTACCTGGCGGCGATGGGGGTGATGAAGGTGCGGCACGGGGTCGGTACCTTCGTCGCCGACGGACCAGCCGAGTTCGGCAAGGCATCCTTCAGCCTGATGGGAGCGCTGCACGGATTTCAGTCCTGGCAGATGTTTGAAGCGCGTTTGATTCTTGAGAGCAATCTTGCCTCCCTCGCCGCTGAACGCGGCAAGGAGGAGCATCATACCGCGCTCGCCGAAGAGGTCGCCGAGATTTTCGCTTCCGTCGATAGTCCCGCCGATTTCCTGATACACGACGTGCTTTTTCACCGCATTCTCTCGCTGGCTTCCGGCAATCCGATTCTGGCCGCTCTGATGGAGACCATCACGTCGGCTCTCTACGACAAGCGCCGCAAAACCGTTGAGCGCTCGATCGATCTGCGCGAGTCCGCGGAGATGCATCGCATGATTTACCGCGCCATTCGCGCGCACGATCCCGTGGAAGCGCGAAAACTTATGGAACAGCATCTGCGCATGGCTCAAGCCGCGCAGGGCATGGAACGCTCCACGGCGCGAAAAGGGAATAAAGCCGCGGTCAGGCCGAAGACGATCAATGCGGATCTTGGTTCTGCTTCGTCCTGACAATGGATGGCGCTCCGGGCGGGATGAGTTCTTGCTGTTATTGGATCGCGCCCGTGCAGCGGCGGGGACAACCTCAGACACCATGCGATACGCCTGCCTCTGACCAGCAAGGTCTGACCATTGGCTTTGAGGGGCTGCTGCAGAATGACATGCAACTCGTTCATTCCACAGGCCTTTCAGTGACATTCTAGAGTCCCCATATTTCTCGCTTGACAGACCTCGATATTGTGCAGGACACTATTGTCGTTTCAATAGTGGTCTGACCACTGTCGGCAAATCTGCTGGGCAGGGCTCATTGTGCGGGTCAGGAACCAAAGCGGCAAATGAACAATTTTATGGAGGCTTGAATGAGAAGTTTGGCCGTAGAAGAACAGTTGAATATGAGCGGAACATCGACGAGCCCGAAGCACGGGCTCTTGCGCTGTTCCAGGTGGGGATGGCTGGTGCTTCTGGCCATTGCCATGATGGCGCCCTTGGGCGCGAAGGCGCAGCTTGGCGCATCGGCAACCATCCAGGGAACAATCACCGATTCAACGGGCGCCCTGGTTGCCGGCGCGAACGTGACGGCGCAAAACCTGGCGACGGGCGCTAAACTGACCCGTACCGCCGACAAGGCGGGCTATTACGTGCTCTCTCCGCTGGACCCTGGCGACTACACCGTCACTACCGCGGCCGCGGGCTTTGAAACGCTCATCCGCAAGAACATTCATGTGGATGGCATGCAGGTACTGGGGCTTAACCTGACGTTAAAAGTCGGAGCGGCCAGCATGACCGTGACCGTCACCGACACACCTCCGCCTCTGGAGACAGAGAATGCGACGCTGGGCATTGCGATGGAAAACGATGCCTATGAGTCGCTCCCGCTGGAGATGGGTGGCGCAAACGGCGTCAGTACCGATCAGCGCCGCTCCACCGACATGGCCATACTCATGCCCGGCGTCACCAACAACGAAACCAAGAACAACGAATCCGATGAGCCGATGGTGGTCAACGGTAACTCCCAATCCACCGTGATGTACATCGAGGGCGTTCCATTCGAGTCCGCTTCGGTCAGCGGCGACCCGCGCTACATCTGGTCCGCCATCTCGGTCGAGGCGGTCGATCAGTTTCAGCTCAAGACCACGGCCTACTCGGCTGGGTATCAGGGCCTGGGCGTGGAGAACTTCACCATCAAGTCCGGCACCAACAAAATCCACGGTACCGCCTACGACGTGATGCGCAACACCGCATTCGACGCAGCGGGCTTCATTCCGGCCCAATACCCAGCTGCCTATCCCAACCCCGCGCTGGCTGGCACATACTACAAACCGCCGGAGCACATGAACGAATACGGCATGACCATCGGCGGCCCAATCTGGCGCAACAAAATCTTTCTCTTCGGCAATTACATGGGCTTCCGGTACTCCACCCTCACCAAGCCGCAAGCTCAAACCATACCCACCCCGGCAGAGCTGTGCGGCGATTTTTCCGCGACCGGAGTCAACATCTACGATCCGACAACGCAAGCGTATAGCGGCACCGCCTACTCGCGTACGCAATTCGGCGGCGGCGCCAACCCCAACGAACAGTACGCCATGAGCTCGACCGGCGTTTGTGTGGACCAGGGCACTAAGGCGGCAAACGTGATTCCGCAAGGTGAGCTTTCGCCGGTTGCCAAGTATATGGAGCAATACTGGGCGGGAGTGCAATACCTCAATACAAACAACTCCAACAACTACATGGGGTCCTATATGTGGGGCCTGAACAACTGGTCAACAACCGAGCGCCTGGATGTCGATCTATCTGACAGGCACAAGATGAGCGTTATCATTGCGGCTGGCCGCCAGGGTCTGATCGGTCTGGCCGGCAGCCAGACGACGGACATAGGTCCAATGCCGTATTTCTATGCGAAGCCATATGCTCCGATTACCAGGGTCGCGGTCTTCGAGGATACCTTCGTGATCAAACCGACTCTGGTGAACCAGTTCAAGTACGGGGCGGCGCAATACCACTCGCCCCACACCAATCCCAGTACGCTAAATCCTGCTTTTGCGGCGACCGCGGCCGGCATTGGCTTCACCAACTCTCCGTCGGCCATCGCCGGACAGGCGGCCAGCAGCTTCCCGATAGTAAAGTGGCCCAGCGGAGGGATCAACGAGGCGCAGTGGGGACCCAATTCGGGCGCGGATGATCAAAACACGAACACCTTCACATTCGTGGATAACCTGCAGTGGGTCAAGAGCAAGCACTCCTTCACCTTCGGCGGCCAGTTCGAGTTCCTCGAATTCAACGACCTCTGGGCTGTCGGAGGAACCACCCCACTCACGCTGAATTATGCCCTTGGCGAAACCGCCAGCGTCAGCGGCGGTTCGGCCACTGTCGGCACTACCAACACCCCAACGACCGGCGCCGGATTGTCCTACGCCAGCTTCTTGATCGGCGCGGTCGATTCGGCAAGCTACACCGAGTACGCGCCAAATGCCCAGGAGACCGGCGCGCGCTTCCACCCATTCGCGATATATGTAAACGACGACTGGAAGGCGACCGGCAAGCTGACGGTCAACCTCGGCCTGCGTTGGGATTCGATGCCGCCCATGCGCGAGGCGCAGAACCGCTTCTCTTTCCTGAACCCTGCCGGGACCAATCCCTACTCCGGCACACCGGGCACGTTGCAGTTTGCGGGCAACGGGACGGACAGTTGCAACTGTTCTACCCCCATGAATACATACCACGGGGACTGGGGCCCCCGGCTGGGCCTGGCCTATGCGGTTAACAATAAGACCGTCATCCGCGCTGCCTACGGCATCTATTACGCGCACGGCGGCGGCACCTCCGGCGGAAATAATATATTGCCGACCACCACCATGTTGCTTGGCTACTCGGCCGCGCCAAATGTGAAGAGCCCTGGCGTAGCGCTTCCGGCCTTCTACCTGAACGGGCAGCCGGCCGCAAATTTCTCAGGCTCCACTACGGTCAATGGATATTCCAACGTCCCGGACAACACCAACTTTGGAGGTCCCGGATATTCCGTCACCGCGCCTGGAACCACGACGATCAACCCCGGCTACGGAACCATTTACTCCTCAGCGTCCGTGGCCCCCAACAATGTTTCCTCCACATTGGCCTATCTCGATCCCAGGTATGGCGGCCGCACGCCGACCTTCGAGGGGTGGTCTGTTGGCTTCCAACGCCTGCTGACCAAGGACATCACGCTTACGGTGAGCTACGTGGGCAATCAAGGACACTTCCTGCTGCCAAGCGGCTCCGCGCGAGGCTACTGGGCCAACCAGTTGGACCCGAAGTACCTGGCCCTGGGTAGCACCGTTCTGGGTGCAAAGACCGCAAGCAGTATGCCGGGCGGCGCATGGACATACCCGACCTTCAACAATACGGTCGCACAGGATCTGGTGGCGTTTCCGCAGTACAGCGGTATCACCGATCAGGTTGATTCGGTCGGCAACGCTAACTATAACTCGCTGCAAGTTACCGCCATTCAGCGGCTTGCTCATGGCCTCGCCTTCACGCTGAGCTACACCTTCAGCAAGACGATCGACGACATCGGAACCTTCCGCTCCGGCTATGCCATCCCCGCTGGGGCACTGGCTAACCAACCGACAAGGTCCGTGCCGGCCGACCGCATCGAACGTTCGCTCAGCACGATCGACCAACCGCAGAACCTCATCGCCACCATGACTTACGATCTGCCCTTTGGCAAGGGGCACATTGGCGGCGGAAACGCCATTGTGAGCAACATCGTGGGCGGATGGCGATTCTCCGGCATCTACTCCTACGTTTCCGGCAATCCGCTCGCGATTACTGCGACCGGTTGCACCGCTCCGGGCCAGGGCACATGTATGCCCGCCTACAACCCGGCTTTCACTCCAGTAAACCCAGGAGGATATGCAGCACGCCAAAACGGAAAATGGGGACAGGGCGCAACCAGAACGACTTTGGCTACGACTCAGTACATCAACCCTGCCGCATTCTTGTTGCCAACCTCAACCTCCTTACCACTAAATCCGAACTGCACAGCCGGAACAACAGCTTGCACAGGAATGTTGCTTGGCGACGTCTCCCGCACAGCTCCTTATGGGTTGCGTGGCCCCAGCAACTACAACATCGACGGCTCTATCCGCCGGACCTTCGATCTCTGGAAGGACGGGCGGGTGAAGTTCGTCTTTGATGCGAGCGTCTTCAACGCCGTCAACCACGTCTGGTTTGGCAGCCCGGCAACCACCGCGGACGGCACGATCGGTTCGTCGGTGACTTCATCCAGCCCGTGCGTTGGCACTACTGGGGACTGCTCTCTGGGCACGATTGCCGGCCAGGCAAATAACCCGCGCCAGTTCCAGTTCGCTGGGCACATCAACTTCTAAGACGCTCTCGCGTCTTAGTCCCCCGCGAGGGGTTGGGAAACCAGCCCCTCCGCCTTTTTTCCAAACTCAATGAACTCTTGAGCGCTTCTACGATGGAGACTTATGCGTATTTCCTCTCTCTCTTTGCTTTCCGCCTCACTTATGATTCTCTCTCCCTTTGCTTTGCCGGCTCAGGACACTCGCAAAGTCACCGAACCGCATATTCCCCCAGCCTGCGTCACTCTGAACGCCAGTATCGCGGCCAAGCATGGAGTGATCTCGACTGAGGATGAGCAGAGGCTGGATACCGTGCGCATCCAGCACGCCATCGACACCTGCGCCGCAGGGAAGGCTGTTGTGCTGCGCGCCCACGGGCGAAAGAATGTATTTCTTACCGCCCCCATCGCCCTGCGCGCCGGCGTGACCCTGGTGGTTGATGCCAATACAGCGCTGGTGGCTTCGCGCGATCCGCGACTGTACGATCTCGCGCCCGGCAGTTGCGGCATTCTCAGCGACCGGGGCCACGGATGCAAGCCGCTGATTCTGGGCGATGGGGCAAAGGGCAGCGGCATTATGGGCCTGGGCTCCATCGATGGCCGGGGCGGAGCCAAACTGCTGGGGCAGGATGTGACTTGGTGGGACCTGGCGCACCAGGCCAAGATCAGTGACAAGGAGCAAAGCGTGCCCATGATGATTGTCATGCGTCACGCGGATGGCTTCACCATGTACAACATCACGCTGCGCAACTCTCCTAACTTCCATGTTGCGGTTAACGAGACGGACGGTTTTACCGCATGGGGCGTGAAGATCATGACGCCCAAAACCGCCCGCAACACAGACGGCATCGATCCCGGTTCCTCGCGCAACGTGACCATCGCTTATTGTTCCATTCATACCGGAGACGACGATGTCGCCGTGAAAACCGGCAAGACTGGGCCATCGTCGAATATCTCCATCCTGCACAACCATTTCTATACCGGTCACGGCATGTCCATCGGCAGCGGAATCAGTGGCGGGGTGGATCACATGCTGGTCGACGACCTTACCATCGACGGCGCCGACAACGGCATCCGCATCAAATCCGACCGCAGCCGCGGCGGCTTGGTGCATGACTTGCTCTATCGCGACGTTTGCATCCGCAATACGAAAAATCCTCTCGTCTTCACGCCGCTTTACACCACGTTCGGCGGAAATCTGCTTCCCGTTTACCGTGATATTACGCTGGAAAATGTCCACGTGATGACGGCGGGAAGCTACACATTTCTCGGGTTGGACGCGCAGCACAAACTAGGGCTGAAACTGGACAATGTCTTTGCCGACGATCAACAGCACTCCCGGATGCTGAACAAGGATGCGGACATTGTTATCGGCAGCAACCGCGGCAATCTGGAACCTGCCGGAGAGAATGTTTCGGTGCAACAGACGCCCGGTTCCACGCCCGGAACGCCTTTGGCTTGCGAGTCCCGCTTCGTTCCCTTCCCTGCCCTGGACACGGCTCCGGAAATGGCGGGAACGGTTCTGCCGGAGGACGAAACCCTGTATGTCGCGGCCGACGGCACGGGAGATTTTTACTCCATCCAGCGCGCGCTCGATGCGGCGCCGAAGGACGGAGCCCTGGTGCTGGTGGCTCCTGGAACCTACCGCGAAGTGCTGACCATCGACAAGCCTAACATCCGCATGCGCAGCGCCAACAGCGACGCCTCCAGGACAGTGATAGTGAATGATCGCAGCGCGGGCGCGAATGGCGGCACGCTCCACTCCGCCACCGTGAATGTGACGGCCGACAATTTCTTTGCCGAGAACATTACCTTTGAGAACGATTACAACCGGACCCATGAGCAGGTTTTTGCCGGCTCGCAGGCGCTGGCTTTGCTGACGACTGGTGACCGCGGCGTCTTTCACAATGTGCGCCTGCTCGGCAACCAGGACACCGTGTACGCAGGGAGCCGCAACTGCGCTCCGGACGGGCAGAACTGCATTCCAGCGCGGCAGTATTTTTCCGACTGTTATATTGCCGGGAACGTCGATTTTATCTTTGGCGATGGCAAAGCTGTCTTTGATCACTGCGAGATTCACAGCACCGCCCATGACGGCGGATTCATCACCGCGCAGGCAAAACACTATCCGGAGGAAGACTCCGGCTTTGTGCTCAACCAATGCAAACTCACTGCCGATTCAGGCGTAACGAAGCCTGTGTATCTGGGCCGGCCCTGGCGTCCTTATGCCACGGTTGTTTTCCTTGATACGGAGATGGGCAGTTACATCGATCCGGCAGGCTGGCGTGAGTGGCATCCAGGAGAAACGCATTCGATCGAAACCGCGTTCTACGCCGAATACAACTCCACCGGCCCCGGCGCGCGGCCGGACCAGCGCGATCCGCATACTCATTTTCTAACTCAGGAGCAGGCCAGGCAGTTTGCGCCCTCTGTCTTTCTGCGAGGCACAGATAACTGGGACCCGTTGCAAGTCATCCAGAAGTAACATGCTTGTGTTGTGGCGAAGTTAAACCTTGCCGCGAGTTACGCGCTACGCGTTATAGGTTGACGACGAAACTCGGCCTCCGTGGCCGGTCCAGTTGGTATGGAAGAACTGGCCGCGCGGCTTGTCTGTGCGCTCATAGGTATGCGCGCCGAAATAGTCGCGTTGCGCTTGCAGCAGATTGGCGGGCAGGCGCGCGGTGCGATAGCCGTCAAAGAAAGCGAGAGCGGTGGAGAATGCCGGAGTGGGCACGCCCAGCTCGATTGCACGCACCAGCGCCTTGCGCCACGAAGCCTGGTACCCGCTGATAGCCGCGGAAAAGAAATTGTCGAGCAGCAGATTCTCCGGTGCGGGTTTCTTGTCGTAAGCTTCTTTGATCTTGCCCAAAAATTGGCTGCGAATGATGCACCCGCCTCGCCACATCAGCGCGATGCCGCCCATGTTCAGCTTCCAGCCATTCTCCTGGGCAGCGGCCTTGAGCAGCATGTAACCCTGCGCATAGGAGACGATCTTGGAGCAGTAAAGCGCGCGGCGCACATCCTCGATGAATTGAACGCGGTCGCCGGCGACGGCCTTCGCGGCCGGTCCCGCAAGAATCTTCGACGCTGCGACGCGTTCTTCTTTCAGCGCAGACAGGCAGCGCGCAAAGACTGACTCGCCGATCAGAGTTACCGGCTGGCCGAGATCGAGCGCGCTGAAAACCGTCCACTTGCCTGTGCCCTTCTGGCCTGCGGTGTCGAGAATCTTGTCGACGATCGGCTGCCCATCCTCATCTTTTTTGGCAAAGATATGGCTTGAAATCTCGATCAGGTAGCTGTCCAGTTCGCCCTTGTTCCACTCGGCGAAAACCGTATGCAGCTCATCGGCGGTCAGGCCAAGCCCGCGCCGCAGCAGATCGTAGGCCTCGCAGATCAACTGCATATCGCCATATTCGATGCCGTTGTGGACCATCTTGACGAAGTGGCCGGCGCCGTCCTCGCCTACCCAGTCGCAGCAGGGGGTTCCGTCCTCGACCTTGGCGGCGATGGATTGAAAGATATTCTTCACGTGCGGCCACGCAGCCGGATTGCCGCCGGGCATGATCGATGGGCCAAAGCGCGCACCTTCTTCACCGCCGGAGACCCCAGTACCGATAAACAGGATGCCTTTTGCAGCCAGATCTTTGGTCCGGCGATTGGAGTCGGTAAACAGCGAGTTACCGCCGTCGATGATGATGTCGCCGTCTTCAAGATGTGGCAGCACGTGGCCGATTGTCTGATCGACGCTGTCGCCGGCTTTAACCATCAGCATGACGCGCCGCGGCCGCTTGAGCAGGCTGACGAACTCCTCGATGGAGTGGGCTCCAACAACCTGCGTTCCCTTCGCTTCGTTGGCCAGAAAGTCGTCCACCTTGGAAACGGTGCGGTTAAAAACGGCGACTTTGAAGCCGTGGTCGTTCATGTTGAGGACAAGATTCTGTCCCATGACGGCTAGGCCGATCAGGCCGATATCACACGATGCTTCTGGCATACAATCTCCAAAATCTTGTTGAAAAGCTGCTACCGCTGAATGCGCGCCGATCCGCCTTTGGCGAAGGCTCGCACCTGATCCAGGGTTGCCATGGTTGTATCGCCGGGGAAGGTGGTTAGCAGCGCGCCATGCGCCCAACCCAGCTTGAGAGCTTCCTCGGGCGTTTCACCGCTCAGCAGGCCATAGATAAACCCGGCCGCAAAGCCGTCTCCGCCTCCCACGCGATCCACCACCTCTAGCTCAGCCGTAGGCGCAGTGTATGTTTTTCCGTTCACCCAGGCCACCGCGCTCCAGCTATGCCGGTTGGTGGAGTGCACCTCGCGCAGTGTCGTAGCCACCACTTTCGCCTGCGGATGCTTCTTCACCACGTTGGCGATCATGCCGAAAAAGACGCTAGGGTCCAGCTTCGATTTTGCCGCGATCTCCGGCCCCGGAATGTCCAGCCCCTTCTGCAGGTCCTCTCG
>JBAVYF010000156.1:0-3829 GCA_049698655.1 Occallatibacter sp.
CATTGCAGCTCGTGCTGGACAAGGGGCAGGAGGCCGACTGGTTCGCCACCCCCTGGGTGCGATGGGCGGCTGCCATCTCCACGCTGGCGCTCATCGGCTTCATCGTCCGCGAACTTACGGATCACGAACCGATCGTCCTGTTGCACGTATTTGCCGACCGCAACTTCAGCGTGGGAACGCTGATTACCTGCATCTACGGCTTCATCCTGTATGCCACCACGGCCATGCTGCCTTTGTTTCTGCAAACCATGCTGGGCTATTCTGCGCTGCAGAGCGGCTTGTCCGTGAGTCCGCGCGGCATCGGCGCCATGGCTTCCATGATGGCGGTGGGCATCCTGGTCCGGTACTTTGATGGACGCCTGCTTATGGCCTTCGGCTTTGTCCTGCTCGGGTACTCAACCTGGATGCTGGGCCAGATCAATCTGGCCATCGACATGGGATCGGTTGTCATGCCGAACGTGATCAGCGGCTTTGCCATGGGCTTCATCTTCGTCCCGCTGACTACCATGAGCCTGAGCCGGCTGCGCAAGCAGGAGATGGGAAATGCGACCGGCATCTACAACCTGATGCGCAACATCGGAGGCTCGATTGGCATCGCCACCGTCACCACATTGTTAGTGCGCGGATCGCAGGTTCATCAAAATTATCTGGCGGCTAACGCCGGGACGGGAAACCCCGTCGCCGGCGGATTGGTTAGCGGCCTGCAGGCAAAACTCTTTGCCCAGGGAGCGGATGCCTTCACAGCTCATCAAAAGGCCCTCGGCACGATCTACCGCAGCGTCCAGCAGCAGTCGGCCCTGCTGGCGTATATGGATAACTTCCACCTGATGGCCTTCCTTGCGCTGCTGTGCATCCCGCTGCTCCTGCTCTTCCATCGGGTCAAGAAGCACGATTAAAGCCGTGCTCTTTCATCGTGTCAAAAGCAACCACAGATCCCCTTCGACAGGCTCAGAGCAGGCTTTCGACTCCGCTGGCTCCGCTCAGGATGACCGCATCACAGGAGGCGAGAGGGATCTCTCCTGCTATTCGTTGGCGGTGGAGGCTACTTCATGCAGCCAGCCGGGGGCCTTGAGAAGCTCACGCGGACGCGAGCCGTCGGCGGGGCCTACCAGGCCGTCGCGCTCCATCAGATCAATCAAATGAGCTGCGCGGCCGTAGCCGATTCTCAGGCGGCGTTGGAGCAGGGAGGTAGAGGCCTTGCCGAACTCGAAGACCAGGCGGACTGCGTCGTCGAAGAGCGGGTCGTTTTCGTCGGGGTTGGGGTTGGTGCCGTCCATGCTGGCGCGCTCGTCCCTGGGCGATTCAAGGAAGCCATGAACGTATTCGGCATCTCCCTGCGCCTTCCAGAAATCGACTACCGCGGCGGTTTCTTTCTCGGTGACCAGCGGCGCGTGCAGGCGCATGAGGCGGCTGGTTCGGGGCGGCAGGAAGAGCATATCGCCTCGGCCCAGCAGAGCCTCAGCCCCGTTGGTGTCGAGGATGGTGCGCGAATCAACCTTGGTGGCCAGGCGGAAACTGATGCGGGTGGGGATGTTGGCCTTGATGAGGCCGGTGATGACATCCACGCTGGGGCGCTGGGTGGCCAGGATGAGATGAATGCCGACGGCACGGGACATCTGCGCGAGACGGGTGATGGACTCCTCTACGTTGGCGCGGTCGAGCATCATCAGGTCGGCGAGCTCGTCGATGATGATGACGATGAAAGGCAACGGCTGCTCTTCCTCGCCGGAGTCGAAGAGCGATGGCATGATGCCCTCGAAGAGCTTGTTGTACTGGTCGATGTTGCGGACGCTGCGGCTGGCCAGCAGCTTGAGGCGGCGCTCCATCTCGCGGACGCCGTTGCGCAGCGCGTTGGCGGCCAGCTTGGGCTCGGTGATGATGGGCGTGAAGAGGTGCGGGATGCCTTCGTACATGCCCAGCTCGACGCGCTTGGGGTCCACAAGAATGAGCCGCACCTGCGCGGGCGTGGTGCGATAGAGCAGGCTCATAATCATCGCGTTGATGGCGACGGATTTGCCCGAGCCGGTGGAACCGGCAATGAGCACGTGGGGCATTTCGGCCAGGTCGGCGGTGATGATGCGACCGTTGATGTCTTTGCCCATGGCGATGGTGAGGCGCGATTTGGCCTTGTGGAAGACCTCCGCCTCGAGGCAGTCGCGCAGGTGGATGGTCTCGCGCCGATGGTTGGGCACCTGAATGCCGACGGTGTTTTTGCCGGCCATGCGCTCGATGAGGATGCTTTCCGCGCGCATCGCCAGGCAAAGATCGTCGGCGAGGCCGGTGACACGCGAGTATTTCACGCCGGCTTCGGGCTTGAACTCGTACGTCGTGACCATGGGCCCGGGATTGATCTGGACCACCTGGCCCCTCACGTCGAACTCGGCGCATTTCTCCACCAGCACGCGGGCCTCTTCGCGCAGTTCGTCCTCGCGAACGGCCTGGGGTCCATCGCCGGGGTTGAGCAGCGTGCTGGACGGCAGCTTGAAGCCGCTGACGTTCTTGGGCACGACTGTGGCCAAGTGAATCTCGGCGTCGGCGCGTTCGTGGATTGCAATTTCATCGGCGGGCCGGGCGGCGGAGGTCTCAAAGCGGTTGACCCCGAAGCGCGCATCCCCGGAGCGCGGAGTTACAGGCTGGGATAGCGCGGGCGCGGACTGCCTTGTTGCCGCATCCGAGGCGACCGGGAAAGTCTCAGCCGGCGCCGGCGCGGGCTCCCCGGCAGTTCGCTCCCAAATGCTGGGTCTGAAATTGGTTCTGCGCGCTGGGCCGGCGCTCGCGTCCTGGCCTACCGCCGGCTGGATTGCGGCGCGTTGAAAGGCTGGAATGTCTTGCGGGTCGGTCTCGGGCGCGCGTTGGCGGCGGAAGAGACGGGCAAACAGACCGGGACGTGCTTCGAGCGACGCCTCTCGCGAATCCGCGTTCGGTGTGGTCATAGGAATGAGTTGCGGGGAGTTGAGCTGCGGACCTGATTCCTCCCGGCTCTCCTGCTCGCGCCGTAGCTCGCGCTCGGCGACCCGCTCCTGTTTGCGTTCCGCGCGCTCCTCCCGCCAGTTGCGCCAGCGGTCATGCAGGGAGACGAAGTTGCGCCAGAGGTTCCCCATGGCCTCCTTGATCACCGAGAAGCTGACGGCGGAGGCAAAGCCGACTCCCGTCGCGGCCAGCACGCCGGCCACCAGCCAGGAGCCCTGGAGGTTCAAATAATGCACCAGCAGATCGGCCATCAACATTCCGACCTGACCGCCAACAGGAATCAACCCCGGCCAGTGCCAGTGCCAGGGCAGAAGCGCCAGCACGGCAGGTACAAACGCCAGCGCCAGCACGGTGCCCATCCAGCGCAGCCAGGCCGACCCGCCGGGACGCGAACGCATCCAGGTCCAGCCCAGCCCGCCCATCCACAGAGGCAGGAAAAAGGCCGTGATCCCCAGCGATTGCAGCAACAGGTCGCCGAGCCAGGCGCCGAAGAGGCCAATCCAGTTGTGCACAGCGTGGGGGCCGGTCGCGCCCGAGGCCGTGTTCAGCGACGGGTCAGTGGGTTGGTATGTAGCCAGCGCGAGAAGGACGAGCAGCGCGACCAGCACCAGCACCAGCCCCAGAAAAATATTCAAAGGGCGGCTGCGCGTCGGCGCGAGAACAATGCGAATGGGCTTCATGGCAAGAGCGCTCCGTCTCGATGGCCACTCTGGAAAGCTGCCGCGAGCGAGCCAATCGAGCGGACGAAGGCTCCCAGAGCAGTCTCTATTATCCCCGCCGGATGGGCGAATTCCGGGCTAAACAAAGTGGGAGGAACCTTGCTATGGACCCCCATGCTGTGGATTCCCTGACCAAAGCC
>JBAVYF010000157.1:0-1614 GCA_049698655.1 Occallatibacter sp.
CGGACCTGTTTTGTAGGTCCGCGGCTCGTAGCTCATGGGCAAACAAATTCCGCTACCCTCCTTAAGCTTCCCGTTCCACGCAGCCGATCCCCTTCACCCGTGTTTTGCATGTTGTGGGCGTGAGTGGGCTCGCGGCATAACAACATCCCTCTGACCATCCACTAGCCACTAAGGAGTTGTCAGGAAATAACCAGAACAAGTTGAAGTAGTTTTGTTTTATACTGGTGGTGATGAACCATCGTGACATTGAGCGCCGCTTCCGTTCTCTGGTACCCTTCCTGGACGAGCGGATGCGCCGTCTTGTGGCGGCTTCGGAGAGTAAGGTGATCGGATATGGGGGCGTCTCGGTGGTGGCGCGGGCCACGGGCGTATCACGCCGAGCGATTACCGAAGGGGTGAAAGAACTCAGCGAACCCCAGACGCGAAAGGTTCGGTTGGACGAAGCTCGAATCCGTCGCCGAGGTGCGGGACGAAAGAGAGCGGTGGCGAAGGACTCCACCCTGTTGCAGGATCTGGATCGACTGGTGGATCCGGTGACCCGCGGAGATCCGGAATCGCCGCTGCGCTGGACGTGTAAGAGTGTGCGCCGATTGGCGGAGGAACTCCAGCAGGAAGGCCATGCCGTCAGTTATCAGACGGTGGCCGAACTGCTGCATGCGCTGGACTATAGCCTGCAGGCCAACCAGAAGACCCTGGAAGGGAGCCGGCATGCGGATCGGGATAAGCAGTTTGAATACATCAACCGCAGGGCGCAGCGCTATCTGAAGCAAAGCGAGCCGGTGATTTCGGTGGACACCAAGAAGAAGGAATTGGTGGGCGATTTTAAGAATGCCGGGCGGGAGTGGGAGCGCCAGGGTCAACCCGAGGAGGTGCGCGTTCACGACTTCGAAATCCGCGAGCCCGATAAAGGGAAGGTGGCTCCTTACGGGATCTATGACCTGGGGCGAAACGTCGGATGGGTGAGCGTGGGAGTGGATCACGACACGGCGGCCTTTGCGGTCGAGAGCATTCGCCGCTGGTGGCGCTGGATGGGCTCGCGCAGCTATCCGCAAGCGAAACACCTGTTGATTACGGCGGATTCCGGCGGCAGCAACGGCGCACGGGTGAGGTTGTGGAAGTGGGAATTACAGAAACTGGCCGACGAAATAGGGCTGGAGATTGCCGTCTGTCATTTCCCGCCTGGCACCAGCAAGTGGAACAAGATCGAACATCGGCTATTCTCTTTCATCAGCCAGAACTGGCGGGGCAAACCGCTCATCAGTCACGAAGTCATCATCAACCTTATTGCCGCCACGACCACGGCCGCTGGCTTGGTGGTAAAAAGCAAGCTCGACACCAATTCCTATCCTGCGGGCTTGAAGGTCTCCGACCAACAGATGGCCGAACTGCAGCTCAGGAGAGACAAGTTTCATGGTGACTGGAACTATAGTCTATTGCCCAGAAGTTGACACGGTTATTTCCTGACAGCCCCTAACCACTAGCCACTGCACTTACTGCTGCTTCAGCAGCGCCTGATAGACCACAGGTTGGCTCAGTGCTTCCATATCGGGCTGGCCGGGCCCAATCGTTCGCTGGGTCATGCCGACAAAAATCAGATCATTCGCGGGATCAACC
>JBAVYF010000158.1:0-1735 GCA_049698655.1 Occallatibacter sp.
CCACTGTTCCGTATCGAAGAGCATCGCGACGAAGAAAATGCCGGTCAGAATGAAGCCGTGCACGTTGATGAAGTGCCAGACGCGCGCAATGCCGACAGTGTGGCGATAGCCGGGGGTGGCGAGCAAAGGCGTGATGTAGCGCGCGTCGTCTTTTGCCGTCCACAGGCGGTTGCGGGGAACTTTGAGCGGTGTAAATCGGATCCATTCACTCCCCGGCGTGCAGTCGTCATTGAAATAAAGGCGGGGATGGTCGGCCAGGATGGAGAGCCCGCTGCGGATCAGCATCGTGACAAATAGAAAATTGAAAAAATGGCAGTAACGGACCCAAGGCGGGAAACCATGCGGCCCCAAAAAATTGTTTGGGTGTATTTGAGGGAGCGGGGGAATGGGAGGCAGCCCGGCGACCGCGACCTCGATCCACGACGCGGCGATCGCGGTTAGAATCACCACGCCGGTCCAGATCAGTATGGTTGGCCGGATCCAGATGCGAAAGCGGCGATCCTGTGGATAGTGCACAGCCCCGTGCTCGGCGTCGAATGAAACCATCGTCCCTCTCACCGGATGAACCGGACCGTTCGCCTTGACTTCCCGGCTACTTGGCAATTGCGTACCACCGGGTTTTCCGGCGAGTAGTCCGCCCTTCGCCCAGCCCTTAGACTGGGGCTCCCTTCGTTAGCGGCATCTTCGCATTAGTGTGGGGGGGCACCGCCATAAAGACCGGCCGCCCCAACAAAAATGTAAGCGAAAGATTGGTTGCAAACAGCAGCACCGCGCTCAGTTCCAGCACGCCCGAGACGGGCAGCACTTTCCATGCAAGCCGAGCCATGCCTTCATAAGCCAATGGCTCACTGAGCACGCGCAGCGTGCAGCCCGTTTGCAGAAGCAGCAAGCTCAGAAACATCAGCCTCTTGCTGAAGAGAGCCTGCACCTCGGCAAAATGCGGCAGGATGCGCGGCCCTATCGAGAAGACCATCGTTGCCGCAAAACCAACCGTCAGAGCATGACGCGATGCGCCCCAGATGCCTCCGTGCCGGTCTGCCTGCGCTGCCCAGATGCTCATCAGGCCGGCGATGATCAGCCAGCCGTATGCCATGCGGATGAACCAGGGAAAGCTCGGATGAATTCCCAGAACCTTGGCCGGCGAGTGCGGGCGGCGCGTAAGCTGAAGCGCCCAACCGATGGTCACCGCGCCCGAGGCCAACAGAATCGTCGCCATCCCGCTCCAGCCGGCGAGGCCCGTCAGCACGCCCAGAATGTCCAACGCAAGGGCCAGCCGCATCAGCCGCTCATTCGGTTGGTCGATGCCGAGAAACGCCGGCAGCCATCGCGCTGAAAATCCCCACACTACCGGGACCAGCAGCCCCCAGCCCATCAGAACCAGGTATCTCTGGTCCAGCCCGTGCGGAAATGCCGGCTCCCCTCCGCGCGCGCCAAGGTACGCACATTCGACAAAATTGAAAGCCAGTGTCGCAAAAAACCCAACCGTGCTCACCAGCACGGAGACCATCCAGATGGGCATCTTCGCTTTCGCCGCGCCCGTTTTCGCCGTCTGCGGCCGCTTGTGGCCGGACGCCCCCTTGTAAAACACCAGCCATGCCGCCAGCTCCATGCCCGCGGAAAGCGGCAGCAAAATCCTCCAGTGCCGGCCGTAGATGCTGGTGGACCAGCGCAGCGCCACGCCCAGCGTCCACACAACGAAGCAGGCGAGTTGCAACCGGACGGCAGTGCGCCCCTT
>JBAVYF010000159.1:0-6446 GCA_049698655.1 Occallatibacter sp.
GGCTACTATGTGCGGCCCACTGCGATCTACGCCAACCCCGTGCTGCTGGACCTGATCGACCGGGAGATGAAGACCGAGTTCAACGTGGTGCTGAATACCGACAGCATCACGGGCGGTATTCGGGTGAAGATGCTTTCGACGCAGGCGGGCGATCTGCCGCTGATCCCGGACTGGAGCCTGAGTTACACGGGCACGCCGGGCTCGGGCACGGCGGTTTTGCCGGCCTACATTGTGACCGAGGATCTGATCGAGTACCACTGGCTCGGCGACCCGACGCCGCGCATCTTCCAACTGGGGCTGCCGAACTCGCTGACTTACCAGTATGTCGCGGTCAAGTTCGGTGCCGTGGTGGTGAAGGGCGCCAACTACGCGCATTACCAGGTTCTGGTGGACCGGTAGACAACGGCAGTGATTAGTGAACAGTGGTCAGTGAACAGTAACAACTGACCACTGTTCACTGCGTGCCGGCGTTTTGTTCTGACCACTGACCACTGACCACTGACAACTGAAGGAAGGATCTTATGGCATATCTGCAGCCAGCGGACTATCAGAATTATGGCTTGCCGGCAGGAACGACGGCGGATTGGATTACGGCCGCCACGGCATTGATCAACAGCTACTGCAGGCGGCCAGACCTGAACGTGATCCAGTACACGGAGCGGCTGCGTTTAACCAGCGGATCGCAGACGATGTTGTTAAGTTATCTGCCGCTGGCGCCGCTGGGAATGGCCACAACGCCGATTGTGAGCATCGAGGGCCGTTATGCAAGACCGCGGCGCGGCGAGTTTCCGAACCAACCGCTTCTGGAGATTGCGTTGGCGTTTTCTCTGCCGGGGCAGTGGACGGCGATTGATCCTAACTCAGTAGACTACGACCCCAATACCGGGGAGCTTACTCTGCCGTGGAATCTGCTGGGGCTGTCTTACAACGAGGTGGCGGTGACTTATACGGCGGGGCTGGCGACGATTGGCGACGACGTGAAGACGGCGTGCGCGCAGATTGTCCGGAATGCGCAGTCCACGCCGGCGTTGAACGCGAGCAAGACCAAGATCGACATGATGCAGATGCAGTATTTCTCGAGTTCGCTGGTGGACGAAACAGTGCAGGCCTGGCTGCGTCCCTACGTGGCGAACAGGCTGGGGTGAAGGATGAGCGATACGGCGGCGCGCAACCCTGTGGGAGCGCCGCGGATGCTGGCCGATGCCCTGCTGCGAAGCGTGACAGGAACAACGGCCCTTCTGCGGGTGACGGGCGCGAATACGGATAGCAGCCAGTCCGAGGTGGGGCTGGTGGCAACGACTTTTGCCGAAGTGGTGGTAAGCCCTGTGGTCATGCGCAAGCTGCGGCCCACCTGGCAGGAGAATGGCGAGTCAAAGTGGGAGCTGCTGGTTTCGGCGACCGGCGTGGAACAACAGGTGAATGCGCTGGACCTGGCATCGGCCCAGTCACTGTTTGCGATGACTCTGGCGGTTACGGTAGCGGGACAGGATTACCTGATTGAGTCGATTGGCGCGAACGAAGCCTTCGGCCAGGTGTATCTCTACCGGTTGCTGTTGCGGGAAGCAAGGCAGCAGGCAGTGTAAATACAGTTGTCAGTGGTCAGTTGTCAGTGGTCAACAGCTAACAACTTTCAGGGACGCAATGCGGTTGGCGCAGGGCACGAGGAGTTGAACTCCATGCAAAATGCGAAAGATTCGTTTTATATGGCACTGCGCACGCGGCTGGCGGCGATCAATCCGGAGCGGACGATCCTGCTGCGCGGAGCAGAAAGGCCAGGGATTCTGGCGGAGGAAGCCGAGGCTCCCTTCAGCCAACTTCCCAACGATGTGTTTGTTCTGCGCTGGCTGGGCCTGGGCGTCGATTTTGATCTCGGGTCCATGATGGTGGCCGAGCAGTGCGAGGTGATCTATCAGACCTGCGGAACGCAAAGCTTCAGCGGGTTGGACCGCGGCCGGTCGCTGAGCGAGATGGACGAGGAACTAGTGGCGATGTTGCAGCCTTTCTACACCGCCAAGCTTAACTATACGGCAACGCCGCCGGCGGCGATGCTGACGAAGGTGTTTTGGGATGAGCCGGAGTTTGCGCCGATCGTGGTCCAGCGGGACCAGCTAAGCCGTTCCGCAAAAGTGATGGTTTACAGCTACCAGGAGCAGGGGGAGTAAATGGCGACGAATTGGTTTTCGGCTCCCGCACCGGTGGCGCGGCGGGTTCGAGGGTATTTTGCGCCGGTCAACCGGACGGCGCTGACGCCGGTGCTCTTCGATCCGGCGGAGCAGGGCGGTTTCAGCCTGGACGCTCCACCGGCTCCGTGGATCAGCCTGGGATGGATTCAACAGTTCACACGCAAGCCGGGAAGCAAGACCGCCGCTGTGTTGACGGGCATTCCGGCGGGAACGTTGGAGCAGGTGCGCGAGACGCTTGAGGCGCAAGTGAGCTTTGAATTTCTGAGCTGGACCAAACTGACAATGGCTCTTGCGACGGGCTCGCAACACATGAACCTGCTGACTCCCGCAAGCGGAGCGACTCTGGCGGCGGATGGAGCAACGGCTGCCGCGGCAGTTACGGCGCAGAGCGGATCGACGGCTACATCCATCGTGCTGGCCTCGGCCGATGCGGCGACTTTTTCTGCTGGTTCGATCATTGCGCTGGACGCGGATTACACGGGGCAGACCGGATATGTGGGCGCGCCGATCTCGGGCGCGTATGTTCGCTCGGCGCTCACGGATGTAAATTACATTCGGCGCGTGACCTTTAACGTGGCGTTGGTCAGCGCTGTAACTTCCACGGGTTTGACCCTGGCCGAGGCGCTACCGGGCGGAGCTCCAGCAGTAGGTTCCAAGTTGCAGGCAGTCACGGGGTTTGTGGATCGCGAGGGCGGAAGTTTCTACCAGGAGTGGTCGGCGCTGTTTGTGATGGAGGGTAGCCAGGGAGAACGGATCTTCTTCCACTATCCACGGCTGCAGTCCATGGCCAGCGCACAAGAAGCCGCATTGCCGTTGGACGGCAAGCAGAAGGCCGGGCTGGCGCGGGTGTTGCTCAAAGGCCAGTTTCTGGCGCTGCCCGTGACCGATCCTCTGGATGGGGAACGAGTGGTCTGTTACCGGAGTTACCTGCCCGCAGCACACGCTCTGGTGTAGGCGAGTCGGCAAGTTAGCACATCAGCAAGTTAGCAGGGCAGAGAGTCACGATGAAGATCACGATCAACGGGCAAGACTACACGGCCGCGCTCGATGCAGTGCGGCCGTTAACGATCGAACGCAAGCTTAACGAGCCCTCCCTATGCCAGCTGTGGCTGAGCCTGCCAACCGGCGGCAGCCTGGCGATGCCCTTGCGCAACCAATCCATGGCGGTTACAGGCGACGATGGAACTTACTACTTTACGGGTTACATCGCGGTAACTCCTATGCCGGAATACGCAGGTTTTGCGATAGAGGGCCCGCGCTACCGGATTGCGATTCAGGCTTTGAGTGACGAGCTTTTGCTGGATCAAAACCTGATGCCTCCCAGCACTGGCGCCACGGGAGAAAGCGCCGGGGCGCTGATGACGGCGCTGGTAGCCCACGCGGGAGGCGCCGTGCTATCGACTCTGGGGCTTTCGCTCAGCGCGGCGGTGAGCAACTTTGTCCCCGACAAGGGCGCGCCGTGGAGCAAGAGCGCCGGACAGGTGGCAAGCATGGCGCGGGCTGCCTATCGCGCGGTGAATGGAGCATTGACACTCTCCGCCGTGCAGTCCACTGTTCATCCGCTGAATGAGACAGACGGCAGCTTGAACCTGGCAACCCTGGCCTTCACAGCCAGCGTCAAACGCGCTCTGGCGAACGATGTGACGGTATGCGGAGAGCATGAGCCGGTTGCTTATGTTACCGAATACTTTCTGGGTGACGGGGTAACAACACAGTTTTATCTGACACAAGATCCGTTCTTTCCTGCTTCATCCAAAGCCACTGTTATCAGCGAGCTTTTCAACGAAGCGCAGATCAACCAGTGCGTGTGGGGAGTTACCGGCGGAGCAGGCTATCTTTCGCTGGGCGCAGGCGGACTGGCGATGAACGGCGGCAATGGAATCGACGGGGACACGCTGCTGACCTGGCTTGATCCTGTGGAGATGGGCGGAACTCTGCTGCTGGAGGCTGTTGGAGTAACTCTTGCACTGGGCAGCACAGGTGCATTGGCCGGCTTCTTTGTCGGCATGGACAGGCAGACTACGTGCGTTGCGGGCTTTCAGGCGACTGCGCAGCCGGGCACCGGGGCCGTCACATTGCAGCCACTAGTTCAAGGAAGCCCGGTGGGAACGACTTATGCGATCAATCCAGCCTATCAATACACACTGCGCGTCCGAGTGCATTGCCCGGAGAACGAACGGGAGCTGGCGATCTATCGCTCCTTTGGAGATAGCGGGGCAATTACCTCCGGCGGCGATTTGAATGTAGCTCCGGGCAAGGTGCAGATGGAGATCCAGCAGTTTGTCGACGGAGTGGGCGGGATGCCGGTAACTCTGTATGACGGGGAGATTGCCAGCCTTCCCGCAGCTTGCAATGTGGTGGCAGCAAGCAGCATCAACCTGATTGGAACCATGCGCGCGCTGAATCTGACCAATCTCGGCTCGGGCTGGGTGGTGAGCACGCCGCCAAGTGGCGGTCCCTACACTCGGCGAGTTGGCACGACGGCCGAGGCGGCCGAGTGCCATCTGGAGCGCACGGGCAAGGTAGTGTTTTACACCGGGTATACGCCGGTGGCGGGCGAGCAGATTGCAGTGAGTTACCGCACGGTGGGAAGGGCCGTGGGACGAGCGGTCAACACCGCCAGCCAGGAGGCGCTTGCGCTGGCCGGAATGCCGACCGAGGCCGCGTGGATCGGCTCGGTGACCAATCCCCCGGCGCGCAGCTCGGCGGACTGCCGCAACGCGGCTCTGGTGATTGAGCAGGCGGCGGCAAGCGTGAGCGCGCTGTGGAGCGGAACTTACAAGGGAAACAGGCTGAGCTTCGCGAGCGATGTGTGGCCGGGCGATGCGCTGCTGCTGAATGCGCCTTCAACCAGTCTGAACGCGCAGGTGGTGGTGCGGACCGTCACGTTGAGTTACAGAGCGAGTTATCCCGATCTGGTGGAGTATGCCATTGCCTTCGCCAACGACTGGGCCGACGATCTGGCCATCAAGACGAGCGCGACGGTTCCCGCTGATGCGTGGCTTCCGGCGCCGATTGCGCCGACGGTGCTGTCCAATCTCACCAGCCTCACGGTGACTACGCTGAACGGAACGACGGTTACGATCAATACCGGCGTGACGCCGCCCACGGGTGGAGGATTCGAGGTCCGGTTGCGAGATTTTGACTTCATGACGGGCGAGGACCCGAATCTGGTGATGCGGTCGACGCTGCCGACCATGACTTTCTCTCGCATCAGCGCCAACGACCGGTTCTATATACGGATGTATGACGGCTCGACGCCGCCAAACTACTCGGAGTTTTCAACGGCATTGTTCATTAATCTGCCGCTGGGATCGTAAACGATATTTTTTGAACGAGAGTGGATGAGGTCCGGCATATGCGGATGATGAATGAATTCGAAGCGCAGGTGCTGAGCGACTTGAGCGTGCTGAAGACGCAGATGACCGGCCTGATGGGCGACGGCAACGGCGGCCGCCTGGCCGACCTGGAGCGGCGCATGGAGCGGCACGAGCAAAACTGGCAGCGCGCCAAGGGATTTCTCGCGGCGGTCAGCGTGCTGCTCGCTGTAGTGGAAGTAGCTTTTGAGGCTTGGCACCGGCATTAAGATAGGAACTCAACTTTCAAGCTGAGCAGGCTTACACGTTCTTCTCCCACCGCTTGGGCCGCCGATTCTGCTGCAATATCTTTTTGCGCAGGCGGAGGGATTTGGGCGTCACCTCGACCATCTCGTCGTCGGCGATGAATTCGATGGCCTGCTCCAGGTTGAGGTTCCTGTAAGGCACCAGACGGATGGCCTCATCGGCGCTGGAGGCGCGCATGTTGGTCATGTGTTTTTCGCGAACGACGTTCACGTCGAGGTCCTTGTCGCGCGAATGTTCGCCGACGATCATTCCCTCGTAGACCTCGACGCCCGCACCCACAAACAACATCCCGCGCTCCTGCAATCCGTTCAGCGAATAGGTCGTCGTCAGTCCCTGGCGGTCGGAAACCAGAGCGCCGGTGGGGCGCTGGGGAATCTCGCCCTGGTAAGGAATGTAGCCGTCGAAGAGAGCGTTCATCACGATGGTACCGCGGGTCTCGGTGAGCATCTCGCTGCGCAGGCCGATGAGGCCGCGGCTGGGCACGCGAAACTCCAGGCGCACGCGGCCCGAGCCGTGATTGTGCATCTTGGTCATCTCGCCCTTGCGTGGGCCGAGCTTTTCGATCACCGTGCCGGTGTAGGCGTCGGGCACGTCGATGGTCAGATGCTCCACCGGCTCCATGCGCGTGCCGTCCACCACC
>JBAVYF010000160.1:0-2378 GCA_049698655.1 Occallatibacter sp.
GCCATACTCACCGAACGAAATCGCGGAGCCGCGCCACGCCTTGCCGCGGCGCTTGCCCTTCTGCTGCTTGCGGAACTTAACCTTCTTTGGCATCAACATAACGAAAATCCTCAAAAACGAGTGGTCAGTGTTCAGTGATCAGTGGTCAGTCAGTCTCTAGCTCAACCAGCAGCTCGACCACTCACAACTGAATCCGGCAACCAACCTTTAAAAAACTCGAAACCAAAAACTGATCACTGATCACTGACCACTGACCACTGCCCTTAAAACACCGACGTGCCCACCGCGGCCGGCTGACGGCGCTTCTGCTCATAGATGTCGCCGCGATAGATCCAGGTCTTCACGCCGATCACGCCATACGTCGTCTGCGCCTCGGTGAAGCCGTAGTCGATGTCGGCGCGCAGCGTGTGCAGCGGCAAACGGCCCTGCAAATACCACTCCGAGCGGGCAATTTCATTTCCGTTGAGACGGCCCGAGACCCTCACCTTGATACCCTTGCAGCCGAAGCGCAGCGCCGAGTCCACGCTTTTTCTCATCGCGCGGCGGAAGCTGACGCGCTTTTCCAGTTGCAGCGCGATGTTCTCCGAGACCAGTTGCGCGTCCAGTTCGGGCTTGTTCACTTCGATGATGTCGATGAACACGTCGCGATTGGTGCGCTTGCCGAGCTCCGTCTTGAGTTTCTCGATCTCCGCGCCCTTGCGGCCGATCACGATACCCGGCCGGGCGGTGCGGATGAGAAAGCGCAGCTTGTTGCCCGGCCGCTCAATCTCCACCGAGCTGACCCCGGCGGCCTTCAGCTTTTCGCGCAGCTCAGCCTTGAGCTTCACGTCCTCGACCAGGAGCTTGTCATAGTCGCGCTCAGAGAACCAGCGCGAACGCCACGGCTTGTTCACTCCCAGCCGGAATCCGTAAGGATGGACTTTCTGTCCCATGCTATTTCCCTCAAAACCCTCTAGGCCTTGGTGCCGGCCTTCTTCTTGGTTGCCTTGGGCGCTGCCTGCGGCTCCTCGGCCTTTTTCTTGGTTGCCTTGTGCGCTGCATGCGGCTCCTCGGCCTTCTTCTTGGCTGCCTTGGGCGCTGCATGCGGCTCCTCGGCCTTCTTCTTGGCTGCCTTAGCTGCCTTGGGCGCTGCCTTTGGCTCCTCGGCCTTCTTCTTGCCTGCCTTCGGCGCCTCCGGCGGCTCTTCCGCCCTGGTTACCAGACCCCCCGCCGCATCGCGCTCGGCCACCGAAAGAATGATGTGCGTCAGCCTGCGTTGATAGCGGTATGCGCGGCCCATCGGAGCGGGGCGGATGCGCTTCATGCGCGGCCCGTCGTTGGCCAGGGCCAGCTTGACGTAGAGGTTGTCCACATCCAGATCAATGCCCTGCTCGCCGGCCACATACTTGGCGTTGTCCACCGCCGAGGTCAACAGCTTGTGGATCACCGGGGCGATGCGCTTCTTGGTGAAGGCCGCCGTCGTGAGCGCCTCCTCGACCCCCCGGCCCTTGATCAGGTCGAGCACCAGCCGCGCCTTTTGCGGCGACACGCGCTGGAACCTGGCCTCGGCCCGATATTCCCTTGTCTCGACTGCCATTGGTATGCCTTCCTCAATCTCTTCGCGCAAGAGAAAAGCTGAAGCCCCTTGCGCAGAATTTCATCTACCGCGGCTTGGCGGTGGTCTCGGTAGCCGCCTTGCTGCTGCCCCCGGTGTGCCCTTTGAAGATGCGCGTGGGCGCGAACTCGCCCAGTTTGTGACCCACCATGTTCTCGGTCACGTACACCGGAACAAACTTCTTGCCGTTATGGACCGCGATGGTGTGGCCCACAAACTCGGGAAAGATCGTCGAGCGGCGCGACCAGGTCTTGACTACCTTCTTGTCGTTGGCCTGATTGAGCACCTCGATCTTCACGGTCAGGTGCGCATCCACGAACGGGCCCTTTTTTGTCGAACGTGCCATAAATCCTCAGCTCCTCTACTTCGCCCGGCGGCTGACGATAAACGCATCAGTCCGCTTGTTGTTGCGCGTCTTGTAGCCGCGCGTCGGCTGGCCCCACGGGGTCACCGGATGACGGCCGCCCGAGGTCTTGCCCTCGCCGCCGCCGTGCGGGTGATCTACCGGGTTCATGCTCACGCCGCGGTTGGCGGGGCGTATGCCCTTCCAGCGGTTGCGCCCTGCCTTGCCGATGGAGACATTCTCATGATCCGTGTTGCCCACCTGGCCAATGGTCGCCATGCACTCGGCCAGGACCTTGCGAGTCTCACCAGAGGGCAGCTTGAGCAGGGCATACTCGCCCTCCTTGGCCACCAACTGGGCCTGCGTTCCGGCCGAACGGGCCATCTGCGCGCCCTTGCCCGGCCTCAGCTCGATGGCATGAACCGTCGTGCCGGAGGGAAT
>JBAVYF010000161.1:0-9117 GCA_049698655.1 Occallatibacter sp.
CCATCTCTCCCGGTGTACTCGACCTTCAGCGGCCCATTGCCGCGCACCTGGATGCGATAGCGTAAGGTCTGGCCCGCGGCCAGGCTGTTGGCTCCGAAACTGGCGCTCGGGTAATCCACCTCAAGCAGTTGAATCACGCCGCCTGTGCGATTTTCGACTGTAATTTCAAGAGGGTACGAATGGCAGCCGGCCGCACAAAGCAGCATCGGCGCCAGCATTGCGGCAAGAAGCCCCTTGCGCAAGCCTATCCAAGGCTTCATTCCGGACTCCTGTCCGCGTCTGATGCGCCTTCGGTTGGGTTCTGAGCAGCCAGCTTTTTTTCTACCCGGTCCAGCCGCTTGAGCAACTCCGGCAATCGCTGGAAGATGGTTACCGCCCGCAGCCAGACGCGGTTGTCGAAGCCCGGCGATCCGGAGATCGTTTTGCCGGCGGGTATGTCGTGCGAGATGCCGCTCTGCGCGGTCAGAATCACTCCGTCGCCCACGGTGCAGTGTCCAGCCACCGCGGCCTGCCCGGCCAGGATGACGTTGTTGCCAACATCCGACGAGCCGGCCAATCCAACCTGTCCGCAAAGCAGCGTGTTCTCCCCCACGTGGGAGGCGTGCCCGATCTGAACCAGATTATCGATCTTGGTTCCATCGCCAATGCGCGTCTCGCCGACTGTCGCCCGGTCGATGCAGGCGTTGGCCTGCACGTCTACCCGGTTGCCCAGCCGCACCGGACCCGACTGAGGAATCTTCTCCCAGTGGCCGGCCTCGTTTTTGGCGAACCCGAAGCCGTCCGCGCCGATGATGACGCCATTCTCGAGGGTCACGTGGTCGCCCAGGATGCAGTTCTCACGCACCACGGCATGAGCGTGAGCGAAGAAATGGCTGCCGGTCTCGACGCCAGGATAGAGCACCACGTGGGGCAGCAGCGTGGCGTGGTCGCCCAGCTTCACTCCGGGGCCAATCACAACGTAAGCCCCGATGTGCGCCCCTTCGCCGATCACAGCCGTAGGATCGATCACCGCTGTCGGATGGATTCCGGGCGCGTAAACCGGCGGCTGATAGAAGAAGCCCAGCGTGCGGGAGAAGGCCAGGTAGGGGTTCTTGATGCGCAGCGTCGCCGCCTCAATCTCCGGAAACTCCGGCTCGACCAGCACGGCCGCGGCCCTGGTCTTGCGCGCGAGGCCCGCATACTTGGGATTGGCCACGAAGGTCACTTCCGTCGGCCCGGCCTCCTCAATCCCTTTCACGCCTGTCACTTCCAGCTCAGCGTCCCCACGTAGCTCCGCGCCCAGCTTCTTTGCCAATTCGCCTAACTTCATGGCAAGAATTGTACCGGAATAGATGCGGGCGCGGCTGTGCACTCAACAAGGGACACATGAATCAAGTTCGCCTATGTCCCATCCGGCTCCTGCGGAAACAGCTCTGGCTGCTCCATTGCTCTTTGGGTGGCTTGGGTCCGTTTGCGGCCTGCGGCGCCAATCCGGCCTACGACCTCAAGGGTCTGAATAGCCTGCCGCGGCACGTAAATCCTTTGCGTGTTCGAGCGCGTGTCCGGCGGGGTGAGTAACAGCCCGACGCCTTCCACCAGCGAGCGATCGTTCGCCGCCAGACCCTCCAGCACCTCGCCGTCGGTCAGTGTCATGCGCAGCCACAGGCCGGGAGTGCGCGGGCGGATGGCAAACCGTTTGTGGAGCAGCCGCTCGGGGTTCGTCTGATCAGCGGAAGCGGCAGGGAAGTCGCGTACGTAGCAGACCCATTTCACCTGCTCCCATCCGATCCGCAGCACTTTGCCGGTCAGGTCCAGAATCTCCAGCTCGGTCGTATTCTGGCCGAAGTTGGTCTCCGCATAGCCTGCGCACCAGTCGCGGCTGAACTTGCGTACGATGACAGGTTTGCGCTGAGAGGCCATCGCTTTGGATTGTCGCACGAACCGGGGCCCCCACGGAAAGGTCTTCGTCCGTGGGGTGGAGAACCAGGGCCCCCACGGACAGGTCTTTGTCCGTGGGGTGGAGAACCGGGGCCCCCAAGGACAGGTCTTTGTCCGTGGGGCGGATTGGCGCCGGGGAATGGATAAAGCCGCAAATTCAGTGCACTGTAGCCTAGCCAAACGGACCGACTTGTGTTAAAGTACGGTTTGCAACCAATGCCAAACCGTGCTGTAAGAGCAACAGCATCAGAGACTTGGCTGAGAAAAACAGAAAACGGAAGCAGGAAACAGAATGCCCGACTATATCTATCTTCTGGAAAACCGTTTGTCGGCTGACCAGCAGAACGCCCTACGCCATTTGCGCGAGGTTGCCCGCGAGGCCGGCACAATCCTATTTCTCACCGGGGACGCGGTGCGCGACTTGACCAGTGGCCACGCCGTCCGCGAGCTTGAAGTAGCGGTACATGGAAATGCACTCAAGCTCAAGAGACCAATTGAGAAACTCGGCGGCAAAGTGTGGGGCGAAGATGAGGCCTCCCGCGCTCTTTACTTGTGTTTTCCGGGAACGGTTCGCGTTGATCTCGTCAGTACGCACAGGGTCGAGATTCCCAAGCCCGGCAAGATTATCTATCACCCCGCTTCCATTCAGGAGGACCTCCGCCGCCGCGATTTCACGGTCAACGCCATGGCGATCTCTCTCAACGAAGGATCGTTCGGACTGCTGATGGACCCCATGAACGGCGCCGCGGACATCGAGTTCCGAACCCTGCGCCTGGTCTCCAACTACGGCTTCCTGGAAGAGCCATCACTGCTGATTCGCGCCACGCGCTACATGGCGCGCCTGGGCTGGGAGATGGACCCCAAGACCCGCACCCGTTACTTGAACGCCAAGGAAGAAGGCGTCATCGAGCGCCTTTCCGCGCAGGCCAGAAGACGGGAACTGGAGCAGATCGGCCACGAAGAAGAGGGGTTGAAGGTTTTGCAGGCGCTCGAAGCCGAGGGCTGGATGAAGGTTCTGTTCCCGGCCTGGACGCCCGCCAAGGCTGACGTAGCAGGACTAACGGTCCTGCACGATCTGGCCGTCGAGTTGCTCCTGCAGGGGGTTCATGCCGATATGTCGGCGGCGCAGATGCGATTGCTGACCGCCAGACTGGACCGCAGGGAGCTGGCCGCTCTCAAGAAGCAGATGCTTCGCCCGGGCTTCGTAGAAGAGTGGAGCAGCCTGGATGCGCTGGCTGCGGGATTTGCCAAGGCGCTGCTCTCCAAGCACAATTCCATCCCTTCGGCCGGCTTCAAGCTCTTCACGAGCTATGACCCAGAAGCGGTTCTCTGGCTTGGGTTTACCAGTAAGGATGCGACCGTCAAGGAGCGCTTCAACCTGTTTCTCAAAGTCTGGCCCGAAGCCCGCCAGCGCGTGCCCTACGCCCTGATGCAGGAGATGCGCATCACAGCCGAACTGCCCACATATCGCGAGATCGTGCAGACCGTCTTTCTGGAGCTGCTCGATGGCAAACTGGTCACGCCGGAAGAGGCCCGCGTCTTTCTTGAGCCTCATTCGCCTCCCGCTCCGCCGCCCCAGGTTACCATCAAGCGGCCGCGCGCCAAGCGTGGAGCCGAAGCCAAGCTGAAAGGGGACTCTTTTGACGAGGAGCCCGAGGACCACCTGGACGACGATGAGGATCTGGACGATATCGTCGTAACCGACGATGACCTTGATCTGGGCCTGCACCTTCCCAAGGTCGAACTGGACCTCGACCTCGCAGAGGAATCCGCAACCGCTAACGGCGAAGACGAGGAAGAGGATGAAGACGGGAAACCGAAACCTGCTCACAAACCGGTTCTGGTGAAGGGCGTTCCCAAGCCGCCGGCCCAACCCAAGCAGGCCAAGCCGGTTCCGCCGCCCATGGCTGCGCCCAAGCCGGAAAAGGCAGAGAAGCCCCAGTCTGCTCCCAAGCTCAAGGCGGAACCAAAGCTGGAATCCAAGCCTGCGGCGGCACCCCCGGCAAAGCCTGCCTTAACCGCACACAAGCCACGAGCGGCCGCCGCTAGTCCCAAGTCCAAGCCCGCACCGGTCAAGGCTGCTCCTGCGCAAGCCAGGAAGCCAGCTCCGAAGGCAAAACCAGCGGCAAAGAAGGCAAATGTAAAGCTGCCGGCCAAGGCTTCGGCAAAGGCTCCCGCCAAGACTGCTGCCAAGCCGCCAGTCAAGACAAAGGCCAAAGTTGCCGTAAAGCCGCCGGTCAAGGCCAAGGCCAAAGTTGCTGCAAAACCGCCGGTCAAGGCCAAGGCTAAGGCCAAGGCTCCCAAGTCCGCGCCTGCCAGGAAGAAACCTGTTCCTGCTCCCAGGTCCAAGCCGGCCAAGACCGCCAAGCCGGCAGTCAAGAAGGCCGCTCACAAGCCGGCAAAGAAGCGTTAGGCGCTACGCTGAATCGAGCCCTTCGTGGTATCTTCAGGGCATTCTGGAGGATTCACGATGCATCGTTTGCTTCCTCGCGCCCTGTCTGTGTGTCTGCTCTTTCTGTTCGCTGTTGCCGCGGCCTCACCTGTTCGCGCGTCCGGCCAGCCGACCAACCCAGACTCACAGATAAGCGCCCAGCCGGGCTATCGTTTTGAGCGCGGCGGTTGGACCTATGTCCACCTCGAGGGCACCCCCTCCCAGATCGGCTTCCAGCACGGCAGCCTGCTCTCCGCCGAAATCGCGGACATGGTCCGGGTCAGCCAGCTCGTAAACACACACCAGACCAAACGCAGCTGGGAGTTCTTCCGCGAGTCCGGGCGCAAAATGCTCTGGCCGCACATCGATTCAGAGTACCGGCAGGAACTGGAAGGCATCGCCAAGGGAGTTCAGTCCAGGGGCGTGAAGCTCGACGTCTGGGACATCGTGGCCCTGAATGGCGGGATTGAGCTGCCCCAGTACTATGTGCCCTGGCTCAATAAACAAGAGAACGCCAAACGCCAGCACGCCTTAAACGTCCCTGTCATCCTGCCTGAGGGCCGCTGCTCGGCCTTCATCGCCACCGGCAGCTACACCAAAGGCGGCAAGATCGTCATCGCCCACAACAACTGGTCAGGTTACGCCGACGGCGCCCGCTGGACGGTCATCTTCGACATCCAGCCCAGCAAGGGAATGGGCCACCGCATCCTCATGGACGGCATCCCCGGCATCATCACCAGCCAGGACGATTTCGGAGTCAATGACGCCGGCCTGCTCATCACCGAGACCACCATCACCCAATTCGAGGGCTGGAATCCGGACGGCAAGCCGGAGTTTGTCCGCTCCCGCAAGGCACTCCAGTATGCCGCCTCGATCGACGAGTACGTCACCATCATCAAGGAAGGCAACAACGGCGGTTACGCCAACGACTGGCTGATCGGCGACCGCAAGACCGGCGAGATCGCCTACCTCGAACTGGGCCTGAAGAACACTCCCCTCTGGCGCTCGAAGGATGGGTACTTCGTCAGCTCGAACTTTGCCCGCGACCCCGAACTCATCAAGACCGAAACCAGCGGCTTCGACCTCAACAACCTGGCCAGCTCTTCCAACGCCCGCCGCGTCACCTGGGAGAAGAAGATGGCTGAATCCAAGGGCCGCATCGACATCGAGCTGGCCGAGCAGTTCATGGCCGACCACGACGACAGCTTCACGGGCAAAAACGAAGCCGACGAGCGCTCCCTTTGCGGCCACGTGGAGACCGTCAAGCGCGGCATTCCGGAGTTTGACTGGGGGCCATATTACCCAGCCGGCTCAGTCAGCGGCAAGGTCGCCGACTCGGATATGGCCGCAAACTTGTCGCTGATCGCCCACGCCGGCCACCCTTGCGGCGAGGACTTTCTGGCCGCGCCCTTCCTGGCCGCCCATCCTGAGTACAACTACCTCAAGCCGATCCTCAAGGACATGAAATCCGGCCCTTGGACCACTTTTGCAGCCGGAGAGAAGAAGTAGTTTATCCAGGGCCTGTTCACACCACCGAGGCGGATGGTGTTTCACCGCAGCGCGTACAGCAAGAAAGGCCGGAAGGCCCGCTTCAATCGAGTGGACGCCTCAACCAGCGGCCGCCATAGGCTCCGCGGCGGCCATCACCATCTCCCGGATCGAATTGATCACCAGGTCGGGTTGGTCAAGATGAATCCAGTGCGCGCTTTCCCGCGCAATCACTTGTTGCACGCTGTTGCCGATGCGGGCAAGACATTCGTCGGAGAGCGGCGTCGATTTTTCCGGGGTCAGCACCAGCACGGGGATGTTCTGAATCGGTTCGGCGTTGTGCATCTCCCGAACGGTGTCGGGCACGGCCTCGACGTGGCTGCGCATTCCGGCGAAGTTGCCGGGCCGCGACCAATGAGCGGCGACGATGGGCCAGACCTCCCGCGGCATCTTTCCCACCTCGTCCCTGATGCGGTTGAGCACATGCTGCCCGCCATTGCCAGCGGCGCCGGCCAAGTGCTGCGCTGTGCGGCCTGAACGCAAAAACAGCGAAGTGACCGCGAGGCGGGCCAGTCCGATGTGGGCAACCGGGATTGCGAAACGAAATAACTTCTTGCCGCGATTGATCTCGGATTGCTTGCCCGGGTTCAGCGGCGGCCATTCCTCGCAACGCATTGGGTCCACGAGCACGATGCTTGTCACTTCCTCCGGATAATTAAGCGCAAAGCGGCGCATCACCAGCCCTCCGAAGGAATGTCCGACCAGGATGTAAGGCGGTTTGATGCCGGCTCCCTCTAACAGTTGATGCAGTTCGGCGGCGATGTTCGCGGGTGTCCGCGCCGTGCGGCAGGGACTGCTCCATCCCAGTCCGCCGCGATCATAGGAGGCCGTCGAAGCAAACCGCGAGACTGTCTCCTGAACGTGGAACCAATTCAGATTAGTAGCCGCAATCCCCGCTTCAAATAGAACGGTTGGTCCGCTCGATCCCTTTTCCACGAGGTATAGCCTGCGCCTGCCTCCGATGTCGACCCACCGGCCTTCCCTGGTGTAGCGCCGGCGGTCGGAGCGCGTACCCAGGCGCTGATACACAAAGCCTGTCGCGGCCAGTGTCGCGGCCAAACCGAGAATGAAACAAAGCAGGACCACGCAGTTTCCTAGAGATGCGTCAGCAGCGCGGGAGTGAAATCCTTCCGGCCAGTGAATCGAGCACACAAAAATCGGCTTGCAAGCCAAAGGGCAGCGCATTGATCTCGGGCATGAGGGCCTCCCGGTTGAATATCATAGGCTCGGCCTGCTTGACGAGGAACTCGTGATTGCCAGTTTATCGGCCGGCAATCGCTGTGTCCACAGAAGATTCTCGATTGGGGAGAAATTCATCCTGGCGCGCCAACGATTGCCGAACGGTAATCTGCGATGGTGAGAACCACAGGCGATTCCGAGCGAGAGGGACAGGCCGATGAACGACGGCCGTTTCAGGAACAATGCAGCCGCGTCAGCTTCCGCTGCCCTGGCATTGCGCACCAGGAAAGGAGAAGGGCAACAACCTGAACGGCGGCTTCGGTTTTGTTGAAGACGAAGCCAAGTTAGCGAAGCGAAAATTTGACAAAAACCAACCGCCAAAGTCCAACACCGGCAATAGCAGCCGAATCAGCCGTCGCCGTCGAACTTTGTATGGCCTCGTCTCAATAAAAGCGGGTCAGAGATTCAAAGCTGTCATCGGACCCGCGAAAAATTTGTTACCGGCCGCGTCCGCCACCGCCGCCGCTGCCCTTGCGCGCCTGGTAGCAATCCCGGCAGAAGACCGGGCGGTCGCCACGCGGTTCAAATGGCACTGTTGTAGGCTGGCCGCAACCCGAACAAATCACAGGTGTTCCCTGTGCCGGAGCCGAACGGTAGCCGGAGCCCCCCTGATCGTTCTTCTTTGCCTGACGGCAAGTCTTGCAACGCTTTGGGGTCGAATAACCACGTTCCTGAAAGAACGTCTGATCAGCAGCGGTGAAGGTGAAGTCCTGCCCGCAATCGCTGCACGTAAGTTGCATATCTCCGGCCATGGGTCTCCTCGTGGAGATTGTACAGCCCTTATGTCGTTTGCGTACAAGGATTCTTTTGAATCGGGAAAAACTTATGCCAGAGCGGGATTTGCAGCCAGGGCATTCACCCTGGGCGAGTCCAGCCGGAGGGCGCCATAAACCTCAGACTGCAAAGTCCACGCCGGCTATAGCTCCCACCAATCCAGCAGCAACATACGCGGGTAATAAAGGCCGGCGAAGATAGGCGCGTCTGTGCCGTGCAGGTTGCGCAGGAGTTCGGCATAGGCCTCGACCTGGGGAGCGTAGAGTTGGCGGAGTCCCGGAAGGGCCTGGGCCGGGTCCATGTTGTCGGCATGGGCGGTCTTGTAGTCGATGATCCACCAGCAATCTTCTCCCTCGGCGCACGGCGCGGAACCGGCCTTGAAGACACGGTCCACGCGGACGGCGCGCAAGAGGCCCGCGACGACTCCGGCCCAGCCGGCCTCGCTGGCGGCGCCGGCGTGGGGCGAGAGGATCCACGAGCCGGTGGGGTCATATGAGGCTTTGAGTGCAAGCTGAAGAGCCTGAGCGGCGATTTGCGCGGCCTGGAGCTGGTCTACTCCGACTGCGCGCACCTGTGCGGCGATGCTGGGCTCAAAGTACTGAAGAGCCGAGCGGGCAGCTTCCCAATCGAGCTTGGTGCAAAGGAGGGCCAACTCTTCGAGCAGTGTGTGAACGGCTGTGCCCAGAGCGCGGGAGAGCAGGCCGCCTTCGTGGCGGGGATAGAGTCGGGCGGGGCCGGTACTCATGCCGACGACGGATGGTTCCATGACGGCTTTCAAAAAGGACTCAGTTTGCAGGGGCTGGTAATCGGGCGGCAGACGGCGCAGCAGCGTGGGCCGGATAGGGGAAGGCATGACGGCCAGATTGCTCTCGCCCGAGGCGGCAATGGATTCGATCTCTGCTTCCTTGACGCCCTTCGTCCAGGCATTGAAGCGCTTTTGTACCAGCTTGCGCAACACCGGCCAAGCAGTGACAAGTAAGCTGTTTGCGGGTTCCACCAGGGTGAGGTCTCCGTTTTCCTCCTTGCAGGCAGGGCGGGCGAAGAGGTGCAGTTCCTCGCGGGCGCGGGTGGCGGCGACGTAGAGGATGCGCCGGGTCTCCTGCGATTCGCGCTCGCGATAGACGCGATCAACCCACTCCTTGGCCTTGCCGCGGTCGTCGCGCTTAGGCTGGAAGGGAGCTATCAGGAACTCGGTAATCTCTCCCGAT